>CAUQCZ010000066.1:0-6008 GCA_963516335.1 uncultured Campylobacter sp.
GCGGTAAATAGACAAAAACCTGCAGCGGCAAAAGGTAGATACATTAAGAGTGCTGCTTTATCGTTAACTATGAGCCCTTCTGTTTTACTTGAGACTCAAGAGCTTATGGATCTACGCTAATTTTTAGCTAAAAAATTTTTATCTTAGATTGGAGATAGCAGAGGCCTTTGCTTAATCGTGCTTTTATGCCGCTCTGCTTGAAATCGCTAGTCGGAAAGGAGAAAAAACTAGATGACGAGAAATGAAAAATCTGAAATAATCAGTAAACTTGAAGCTGAGTTTAAAGAAAATGAAGCGATTATAGTTTGCGATTACCGCGGTCTTAGCACTAAAAAGCTTGAGGCCTTGAGAGATGCGGCTAGAGTTTTAAACGTAAAAGTTCAAATCGTAAAGAATACCCTTGCAAATATCGCTCTTAATAATATCGGAAAGTCCGGTATGGTTTTGAAAGATACCAATATCTTTATCTGGGGCGATCAGCTTTCAGCTACTAAAGTTGCGGCTAAATTTGAAGAAACAAATAGCGAACTATTCAAAATCAAGACCGCTCATATTGATGGCGAAGTTGCAAGCGTCGAGAAAATCAAGGCTCTATCTAAGATGCCTAGCCGTGATGAGTTGCTTGCGATGCTTTTGCAAGTTTGGAATGCGCCTATCCAAAATTTCACTATTGGACTAAATGCGCTTAAAGAGAAAAAAGAAAAATCAGCATAAAAGGATAAGAAATGGCAATTACTAAAGAGGACGTATTAGAATTTATCTCTAATCTTTCAGTATTAGAGCTAAGCGAACTAGTAAAAGAATTCGAAGAGAAATTCGGCGTAAGCGCTGCTCCGGTAATGGTAGCAGGCGGCGCAGCAGCAGGCGGCGCAGCTGATGCAGCTGAGGAGAAAACAGAATTTAACGTTGTTCTAGTTGACGGCGGTGACAAGAAAATCAATGTTATCAAAGTCGTTCGCGCTCTTACTGGCCTTGGTCTTAAAGAGGCTAAAGACGCGGTCGAGCAAACTCCTTCTGTTATTAAAGAAGGCATTAGCAAGGATGAAGCTGAAGCAGCTAAAAAAGAGCTTGAGGAAGCCGGCGCTAAAGTCGAACTTAAATAATTTCACTTATTTTTACAGAGGAGGCAACGCCTCCTTATTTAATTTTTATAAAGATGCCGCAGACGTGCGGTTATTTACTTTCTTTCAAACTTATACCATGAGGTAGAATATGCTAAATAGTTTATACTCAGGAAATCGTCTTAGGGTTGATTTTTCAAATGTCGCCAAAGAGATCGATGTTCCTAACCTGCTACAATTACAAAAAAAGAGTTTTGACCAGTTTTTAAACGTAGATAAAAATCAAGGCGAAAGCGGTATAGAAAAAGTTTTCAAATCGATATTTCCTATACATGATCCTCAAAACCGCTTAAGCCTGGAATACGTAAGCTCTGAAATCGGAAAACCAAAATATACGATCAGAGAGTGCATGGAGCGAGGGCTTACTTATTCTGTAAATTTAAAGATGAAAGTAAGGCTAATCGTTCACGAAAGAGATGAAAAAACAGGCGAGAAGATCGGCATAAAAGATATAAAAGAGCAAGAAATTTTCGTTCGCGAAATCCCTTTAATGACGGATAGAATTTCATTTATTATTAATGGTGTCGAACGCGTCGTAGTTAATCAGCTTCACAGAAGTCCGGGCGTTATTTTTAAAGAAGAAGAAAGTCCGACTGTCGTAAATAAACTAATTTACACCGCTCAGATTATCCCGGATCGCGGCAGTTGGCTATATTTCGAGTATGATACTAAAGACGTACTCTACGTTCGCATAAATAAGCGTAGAAAAGTACCGGTAACCATATTATTTAGAGCGCTTGGATATAAAAAGCAAGATATTATTAAACTATTTTATCCGATTCAAACTTTAACGATAAAAAATAATAAATTTTTGACCCCGTTTAATCCTGACGACTATCAAGGCAGGGTCGAATACGATATCAAAGACGAAGAAGGCAATGTTTTACACGAGGCCGGTAAAAGACTAACCAAGAAAAAGGCCGACAAGATTATTGCCGACGGCGTCAAATTCGTCGAATATCCGACTGAAATATTGGTAAATAGATTTTTGGCCCACCCGGTTATCGACAAAAATAGCGGCGAGGTGCTTTACGATACTCTTGCGCAGCTTGACGAAAATAAATTGGTTAAAATTTTAGCCGATCAAGAGAGCATCGAGATAGCAAACGACCTGGCAGCAGGCGTGGACGACGCGATCATAAATTCGTTTATCGCCGATAACGAGACGCTAAAACTACTACGTCAAACCGAAAACGTCGATGACGAAAACGATCTTGCGGCGATTAGAATTTATAAAGTCATGCGTCCTGGTGAGCCGGTAGTTAAAGATGCCGCTCGCGCTTTCGTAAACGATCTGTTCTTTAATCCAGAAAGATACGACTTGACGGGTGTTGGTCGTATGAAAATGAACCACAAGCTAGCGCTTGAAGTCCCTGAGTACGTAACGGTTTTGACCAATGAAGACATTATAAAAACGGCAAAATATTTGATAAAGGTCAAAAACGGACAAGGACATATCGACGACCGCGACCACTTAGGTAACCGTCGTATCCGCTCTATCGGCGAGCTTTTGGCAAACGAGCTTCATCTAGGCTTTGTAAAAATGCAAAAGGCTATCAGGGATAAATTTACGACGTTAAGCAACATCGAAGAGATTATGCCTTACGATCTGGTTAATCCAAAAATGATAACCACGACGATAATGGAATTTTTCACTGGTGGCCAGTTGAGCCAGTTCATGGACCAAACCAACCCGCTTAGCGAAGTTACGCATAAGCGCAGACTTTCAGCACTTGGCGAAGGCGGTCTCGTAAAAGATAGAGCAGGCTTTGAGGTGCGCGACGTTCACCCGACTCACTACGGCAGAATTTGTCCGGTAGAGACTCCGGAGGGTCAAAACATCGGTCTTATCAACACCCTTTCTACTTACGCAAAGGTAAATAATCTAGGCTTCGTCGAGGCGCCGTATAAAAAGGTCGTAGATGGCAAGGTAACTGATGAGATCGTTTATCTGACGGCGACCCAGGAGGAAAATTTAGTTATCGCCCCAGCTTCTACTACGCTTGATGAAAGCGGCTATATAGTAGAGGATCTGATCGAAGCTAGACAAGACGGCGAGATGATACTAGCTAAGCGCGAGGACGTTAAACTCATAGACCTTTGCTCCGGCATGATAGCCGGCGTTGCGGCGTCGCTTATTCCGTTTTTGGAGCACGACGACGCAAACCGCGCCCTAATGGGATCAAACATGCAACGCCAAGCGGTACCGCTACTTCGCTCATCCGCTCCTATCGTAGGTACGGGCATGGAGAGTACCGTGGCTCGCGACGCATGGGAAGCTATCAAGGCTAGACGCGCTGGCATAGTTGAAAAGGTGGACAATAAGAATATCTTTATCCTTGGCGAAGATGAGGCGGGTCCATATATCGATCACTACTCTATGGAGAAAAATTTAAGAACCAACCAAAATACGACATTCTCCCAACACCCTATCGTTAAAAAAGGCGAAAGCGTAGCGGCCGGGCAGATCATCGCCGACGGTCCGTCTATGGAGCGCGGCGAGCTAGCTATCGGTAAAAACGCCCTTATAGCTTTTATGCCGTGGAATGGTTACAACTATGAGGACGCGATCGTAATCAGCGAAAAAATGATCCGAGAGGATGCATTTACGAGCGTGCACATTTACGAAAAAGAGATCGAGGCGCGCGAGCTAAAAGACGGTGTAGAAGAGATCACTAAAGATATCCCAAATATCAAAGAGGAAGATCTGCTTCACCTAGATGATAGCGGTATAATAAAAATCGGCACGCAGGTAAAACCCGGCATGATCTTAGTCGGTAAGGTTTCTCCAAAAGGCGAGGTTAAGCCGACGCCTGAGGAGCGCTTGCTTCGCGCGATTTTTGGAGAAAAAGCCGGTCACGTGGTAAATAAATCCCTTTACGCGACGGCCTCTATGGAGGGCGTCGTCGTAGACGTTAAAATTTTTACTAAAAAAGGCCACGAAAAAGATAATCGCTCAAATAAAGTTTATGAAGAAGAAAAAGCGGCTTTTGAAAAAGAACACCACGATAGACTCTTGATGCTAGACCGCGAAGAGATGCTAAAAGTGGGCGCTCTGCTTTGCAAAACGCCTTTAAGCTCGGCTCAAACTATCGGCAAAAAAACCTATAAAAAAGGCGAGAAGATCGATAAAGAGGAGTTTGAAAATATCAACCGTTTTACCCTAAGCGCGATCGTTAAGGGCTTCTCAAAAGACGTTCAAAAATCATACGACGACATAAAAAATCATTTCCAAAACGAGAAGAAAAAGCTTAAAGAAGAGCATGACGCGAAGATGGAAATTTTAGAAAAAGACGACATCTTGCCAAGCGGCGTAGTTAAGCTAGTTAAAGTCTACATCGCGACCAAGCGCAAGCTAAAGGTGGGCGATAAGATGGCGGGCCGCCACGGAAACAAAGGTATCGTTTCAAACATCGTCCCTGAGGTTGATATGCCGTATCTGCCGAGCGGCCAGCCGGTCGATATCGTGTTAAATCCGCTGGGCGTTCCTAGCCGTATGAATATCGGCCAAATTTTAGAAAGCCACTTGGGTCTTGTCGGCTACCGCTTGGGCGAGCAGATAAATCAAATTTTCCAAGAGAAAAAAGGCGAGTGGGTAAAAGAGCTACGAGCCAAAATGATCGAGATAGCTTCGGCGTCCAAATTTATGGATGCTAAAAAGACTCTAGGCAAAATGAGCGATGAGCAGCTTTTAGACTACGCTAGAGATTGGGCTAACGGCGTCAAATTTGCCACGCCTATATTTGAGGGCGTAAGGGTTGATGAGCTAATGAAGCTATTTGAGCTAGCCAAGATAGATATGGACGGCAAGACCGAGCTTTACGACGGACGCACGGGCTCAAAGATTAAGGAGCGCGTAAACGTCGGATGTATGTATATGCTAAAGCTTCACCACCTAGTCGACGAAAAAGTCCACGCTAGAAGTACGGGACCATACAGCCTTGTTACTCAGCAGCCTGTCGGCGGTAAGGCGCTATTTGGTGGACAAAGATTCGGAGAGATGGAGGTTTGGGCGCTTGAGGCATACGGCGCGGCTCATACGCTTCGCGAGATGCTAACGGTCAAATCAGACGACGTCGAGGGACGCTTGTCTGCATATAAAGCCCTAACTAGAGGCGAGAATGTGCCTGAAACAGGCATTCCTGAGACATTTTTCGTTCTAACAAACGAGCTAAAATCATTGGCGCTTGATGTCGAGATATACGATGAGGATGAAAATAATGAGTGAGTTAAAACCTATTGAGATAAAAGAAGAACGCAGGCCGCGCGATTTTGAAGCGTTTCAGCTTCGTTTGGCTAGTCCTGAGAGGATAAAGTCATGGAGCCACGGCGAGGTCAAAAAACCCGAAACCATAAACTACCGCACGCTAAAACCTGAGCGCGACGGTCTATTTTGCGCTAAAATTTTCGGTCCGATCCGCGACTACGAGTGCCTTTGCGGTAAATATAAAAAAATGCGCTACAAAGGCATCAAGTGCGAAAAATGCGGCGTCGAGGTAACTAGCTCAAAGGTGCGCCGCTCTAGAATGGGCCACATCGAGCTCGTAACTCCTGTTGCGCATATCTGGTACGTAAATTCGCTCCCAAGCCGCATAGGAACGCTGCTTGGTATAAAGATGAAAGACCTTGAGCGCGTGCTTTACTACGAGGCGTATATCGTCGAGAGCGTAGGCGATGCGTTTTACGATACCGAAAATAGCAAAAAGGTAGAAATTTTCGACGTTCTAAACGAAGAGCAATATGTCTCTTTGGCTTCTCGCTTTGAAGAGAGCGGATTTAGAGCTAGGATGGGCGGCGAAGTTATCCGTGATATGCTAGCAAATATCGATTTGGTCGAGCTTTTAAAAACTCTAAAAGACGAGATCAGCGCGACAAATTAGGAAGACA
>CAUQCZ010000067.1:0-5969 GCA_963516335.1 uncultured Campylobacter sp.
AAGCGAGTGTATCATCAAATTTAACAGCTCGTTTACCTCGGTTTGAAATTCAAATTTTTCGCTCATTTTTCGTCCTTTGTTTTAAATTTTTTGGCAGATTATAGCACAAAGTGCTAAGAATATCTTTAAACTTGATACGATTACTATCAACTTATCTAAATCATTGTCCTAAATTTAGTTATAAAGACGGCGTAAATACGAAAGCTAAATTTAAATTTGGAACGATAGTTGCTAAATCGCTTACGAATAGACAAAACGGCTTTACCGCCATAAGCGCTTAGATTTTTTTGGGTAGCAAATGCGGTAAAATAAGACGGATTTGGACGTGCGAGGCTAAAATTTACGTAAGCTAAGCGCGAGGCTTTCCGAGTTAAATTTAGCAAACCTATCCAAAGACGCTTGCCGAACAAACAAACTAACAAGGAAAAGTAAATGAACAACGGCTACTATCAAGCAACCGGCGCCATGGTTACGCAGTTTAACCGCCTGGACGTCATCGCAAACAACCTTGCTAACATAAACACTATCGGCTTTAAGCGCGACGACGTCGTGGTGGGGGATTTTGAGAGGATTTTTAAAGAGTACCGCGACGAGTTGCCGATAGAAAATCACACGAAAGACGCGGTGAAATTTCTAAACAGAACTATCGACAGAGTACCGCAAATTTCTGAGCAGTACGTGGATTTTAGCCAAGGCGGGCTTAAATTTTCAAACAATGACCTTGACTTTGCGATGAAGCGAGAGGATCTATTTTTCCTAGTCGAGGTAAAACCGGGCGACGTGCGCCTAACTAAAAACGGCTCGTTTAATCTCGACGAGGACGGATTTTTGGTAACCAAAGAGGGTTATAAGGTGCTGCCGAGCGATTATTTTACGAATAATTTTCAAGGCATCCAAATCCCGCAGGGCGAGCGCTTCTCCGCCGATAAAAACGGCAATCTCTACTCAAACGAGGAGCCGCTAGCTAGGCTTTATATCGCGCAGCCAAAAGAGATACGAAATCTAACCAAAGAGGGCGATAATCTCTACGTTTTGCCGAATTTAAAGGAGCTTGAAGACGTGGGCGGCGAGATAGACGCGGTCGCTTGGAAATACACTCAAATATCTAACGTAAACGCCGTAACCGAGATGGTCGGACTGATCGAGACGCAGCGCTTCGTCGAGATGTATCAAAAGGTAATGACGTCGCATATGGACGATCTGAATCAGGAAGCTATAAGTAAGCTCGCTAACACGAAAGTCTAATAAGCTGCGTCTTTTTAGCGCTTTTTAATGAGTTTAGTTTTTGCTTCTTCGGCAACCTTCATGGTTAGCCTCAGTCGCAAAAACTGCAACAGCATTAAAAATCATCTAAAAATACTTTGCTTATTATGGCTATGTTAAATTTGCTTTTTGCTTACGATCGCAGGTGCTTCAACTCTAATCTTCTTTCAAAATTTTATTTTGAAACACTTCAACCAAAATATTTTCAAATTTTCCAAAATTTGCAAATTTGGAATGCCTTTTGCTAAATACCCGAGAAATGCGAAAAATAGCGCCGAATTTGTAAAATTTGGATGTTCGCCAGACATAAAACAGTCGGCGACGGTTTTATGCAAAAGCGTAAAATTTAAGACTGCAAATTTGGAATATTTTTTGCAATTATAAAATGTGATGAGCTGCTTATTGGATACATAAAGATAAGCGGCAGTAGCTTGAGATGGAGACTAGGCGGTTTTTTGCGAGGCGAGGGCGCGTATATGCGATACGTAACTAAAGCCGAGGAAAAAACCAACGAAGTATACGCTCAAGATACAACGCGCTAAGAAAGGAAAACACGAAAAATGATGAGGTCTATTTACTCCGCCGCCACCGGCATGATCGCCCAACAAACCCAGATCGACGTTACGTCGCACAACATCGCAAACGTAAACACCATCGGCTACAAGAAAAACCGCGCCGAGTTTGCCGATCTGATGTATCAGGTCATGGAGTATGCGGGTACGGCAACCAGCGCCACGACGAAAAGCCCGACGGGTATCGAGGTAGGTCTGGGCGCGCGTCCGACGGCGATAACGAAGATATTTTCGCAAGGGTATTTTAAAGAAACGAGCAACAACCTCGATATGGTTATCGCGGGTAACGGCTTTTTCCAGGTACAGCTTCCGGACGGCACGACGGCGTATACTAGAAACGGCGCCTTTAAGCTAGATAGCGAGGGCACGATCGTAAACTCCGACGGATACGTGCTTCAGCCGCAGATGACCATCCCGGCCGACGCCACGCAGGTCTCAGTCGGCACCGACGGCACAGTCTCCGTGCTGCAGCCGGGCAACACCGAGATGACGCAGGTGGGCCGCATCGAGCTAGCAAATTTTATCAACCCGGCAGGCCTGCACTCTATGGGCGACAACCTATATCTGCCGACGGGTTCTAGCGGCGAGGTCGTAGTCGGTACGGCGGGTCTTGACGGTCTGGGTACGATCAGGCAGGGGTTCGTCGAGATGAGTAACGTCCAGCTGGTAGAAGAGATGACCGACCTCATCACTGGTCAGCGCGCGTACGAAGCAAACTCGAAGGCGATCACGACGAGCGACGATATGCTCTCGATCGTAAATAGCCTAAAGAGATAGCCCTAACATAGGTTAAATTTGAGCCGCCTAGTCCGATATTTGTTTTACAAATTTGACGGAGCGGGCGGCTTTTTTGTTAAATTTGAGTTAAATTTAGGCGCTTTTTGTTGCATTTTGGCTTACCAGCCTTGCTCGTTTAGTATTTTGTACTTGTCGCAACCGCTTTGTTCGCCCATATCACATGTCTTACCAAAATACTCTTTTGCCACTCTTTTATCTTGCTTTACGCCTTTTCCATTTACGTATAAAACTCCTAGATTGTGGCAGCCATTCGCATCCCCTGCATCGCAAGCTCTAGTGTATAGCTCCTTGGCTTTTTTGTAGTTTTGTCTTACGCCTTTACCGTTCTGATATAAAAATCCGAGATTAGAACAAGCGCTTGCATATTCCATATCGCATGCCTTGGAATAGAATTCACTAGCTTTCTTATAATCTTGTCTTACACCTCTACCTTCCTGGTATGAAATGCCGAGATTGAAGCAGCCACCATTTATTTTCATATCGCAAGCTTTATAATAAATATAATTCGTTGGCTTTTTTGTTGTCTTGCTTCACTCCACGACCATCATTGTATAAATTCCCTAAACCTAAGCAACCATCTCCAATTTTATTATTGCAAGCCATGTAATACAACTTATTGGCTTTTTGATAGTCTTGCTCCACGCCGTCTTGTCCGTTTGCGTACGAAACGCCCAGATTATAGCAGCTTATTGTATCTCCGCTGTTGCAAGCGTCTTGCAGCCTTTTTTGCGTCATCGCCCGCTCCAAACAAAACCGCCGCGCACGCTATCGCTATGACTACTTTTTTCATAAATTTACTCCTATAAAAATTTAGCGCCATTTTATAAGATTTATTATTAAAATGCGGATAATTTTTATATTAAACGCTAAATTTGAGCGGGCCAAATTTGCCTACTGCGCCGTTGGTTCAAATTTGCTCAAATCGCCGCCTTTATCCAAATTTTTTAAAATTTTAGCTATCATCGCGCTTTTTATTAAGGAAAAAATTTGCATTTTAGTTACGTTTTTAAGCTTAGCGTTCCGATATTTATGGGTTATTTTCCCCTCGGCGTCGCCTTTGGGATACTGGCTAAAAGCATGGGCGTTAGCGCATTTATCGCCATCGCTCTTAGCGCGCTAGCATACGGCGGCGCGGCGCAGTTTATGATGCTCTCGCTTTTTAGTGCGGGTACGGGGCTTTTGGAGGTTTTTATCGTCTCGTATCTGGTAAATTTACGCCATACTTTTTACGGGCTGGCGCTTTTAAAAGAGTACAAAGACCTAAAATATCGCCTTTTAAATATCGCGACTCTCACGGACGAAACTTTTGCGATATTTAAGGCGCTTAATATCTCGGACGCGGCGGAGCGTAGCTATGTTTTTACGCGCTTAAATTTGCTCTCATGGTTCTACTGGGCGGCGGGAACGGCGGTAGGATGCCTAGCCGGCGGGCTGATAAAGGTCGATACGAGCGGGCTTGAGTTTAGCTTAACCGCGCTTTTTATCGTGATAGTGATGGAGATGTTTAAAAACGATAAAAACTATAAGGTGCTAGGCGCGGCGTGCCTGTTTGGAGTCGCCGGCGTAGCGCTCATGCCTGCCAAAGCGATGCTGGTAGGCTCGATGGCGCTTTGCTTTGTTTTTATTTTAGTTTTTAAGGATAAGCTTTGATAAGCGTGAGTTCTAGCGAGTGGGCGATATTCGCCGCCGTGTTATTAAGCGCGTTTGCGACCTTTTTGACGCGCGCCGCGCCGTTTTACGTCATCAAAAACTATAAGCCTAGCCCGTGGCTTAGCGCCGTGGAGCGACACATGGGTCTGATGATAATGGTTATCTTGGTGTGCTACGGACTAAGAGACGTTAAATTTGACGTTTATCCGTACGGACTAAACGAAGCGCTAGCCGTTTTTAGCGCGGTTTTGATTCATCTGAAATTTAAAAATACCCTGCTTAGCATCGCGGCTTCGACTGGCATTTATATGGCGCTAATCAGGCTTACGGCTTAAACGGAGGTTTTATGAAAAGAATTACTATACTAGCAGTGGGCGGCACGGTAGCAGGAAGCGGTACCGGATCGCTTGATGCGAGCTATACTTCAGGAACCGTTACGGTGGATAAACTGATCGCCGCGGTACCTGAAATCAACAAAATAGCAACGATAAAGGGCGAGCAAATTTCAAACATCGGCTCGCAGGAGATGAACAACGAAGTTTGGCTAAAGCTGGCAAACAGAGTAAACGAGCTGCTAACTAACGGCGAGGCCGACGGCGTCGTCATCACGCACGGAACGGATACGATGGAGGAGACGGCGTATTTTTTAAATTTAGTCGTCAAAAGCGACAAGCCGATAGTGTTTACGGGCGCGATGAGAAACAGCGGCTCGCTAAGCGCGGACGGCCCGCTAAATATCTATAACGCCGTAAACGTCGCGATGAGTAAAGAAGCAGTAGGAAAGGGCGTAGTAGTCGTGATGAACGACGAGATACACGCGGCGCGCGAAGTAACCAAAAGCGATACGACGGCGGTAGATACCTTTAAGTCGCCAAACAGCGGCAAGATCGGCACGGCGTATTACGGCAATGTCAAATTTTATATGAATCCGCTTCGCAAACACACCGTAAATTCGGCATTTGATATCGCAAAGATCAAAGAGCTGCCAAGAGTAGATATCATCTATAGCCACTCAAACGACAACCCGAATTTTATAAATTTAGCCGTCAAAAACGGAGCTAAAGGCATCGTAAACGCGGGCATGGGTAACGGAAATCCATTCCCAAGTGCGCTTGAGGCGTTAGGCGAAGCGGTTAAAGCCGGAGTAGTAGTCGTGCGAGGCTCGCGCGTAAGCAGCGGCGAGACGACTATGAACGGTGAAGTAGACGACGGCAAATACGGCTTTTTAACAAGCGACAACCTAAACGCGCAAAAAGCTAGAGTGCTTTTGATGCTTGCGCTTACGCAGACTACGGATAGGGCTAAGATCCAGGAGCTTTTCCTAACTCACTAAGCGCGCGGCATCTCGCGATATTTGCGTTTTTTCTATTTTTTATTACGGCGGATTTACTAAATTTACGGTTTGCCCTCTCTTTTATAAATTTCATTTTTCGGCGGCTTTTGTTGCAACGAATTTATCTTAAATTTGCGTTTAAAATTTACGCGCCAAATGGTAATTTGCAAGCGTAAATTTTATCTTTCGTTGGGTATAATCTATTATTTTAATTTAAGGAGCGAAAATGGGAATGAGCGCGCGCTACTACGCATATACGCAAGAGGTTATCGAGGCGATCAAAAACGGCGGCGACGGCGAGGCGCTGGACGAATACGACCTAGATAAAATGTGGGACGCGATGCATAAAACGC
>CAUQCZ010000068.1:0-5952 GCA_963516335.1 uncultured Campylobacter sp.
GCCAGAGGGGTCAAATTTCATCCAACTTTACGGCATCGCCGTGCTTTGCGGCGTAGGGTTTACGATGAGCCTTTTTGTTAACAGCTTAGCCTACAAAGACACGGACGCCTTTGCCTACACCGACAAGCTTGCTATCTTGCTAGGTTCGGTAGTTTCAGGCGCCGCCGGGTTTATAGTGCTTAAATTTAGCGCCAAAAACCAAAGCGCGCTAGAAAAATAATCACGAGCAAGCCGGCTAAATCATCCAGGCCGGCCGATGCGTAATCTATAAATCAAATCGCAAACCACGCCGGCAAACGCCGCAAAAATCGCGCCGATAACAAGGGCTACGGCAAGATTATAAGGCGCGCTATCGTTTGCAAGCGCGTAGGCGTCAAGCCGCACGTAAACGCCCAATCTGCCGCCCATCCCCTCAGGCGCAAAGAGTAGCCCGCTAAGCGCGAGAAAACAAAATCCGCCAAGTAGGATAAAGCTTGCCGTAAGTTTGACTAAATTTACCCGCCTAAAATCCTCTTTGCCGTAGTTTAGGCAAAAAACGGCCGCGAAAAAACACAGCCAAAAACACGCGGTGCAGGCGTAAAAGGCTACGACTTCGATTTTTAATCCGTTTTTAGCCAAATCATCTAAAAACGGCGCGAAAATCCGCACGGCGCGGATAAAGTCCGTCCAAAAATTCGACCGCAAAATCTCATCCGAGCTCAAATTTAGCGCCCAAACTCCAAGCGCGGCAAAAACTATAACGCCCAGCGCAAACGGCGTAGCGCACGCTAAAACCGCCCGAGAAAACAGGCTTTTGCGGGGCTCGCCTGTAGTAACCTGAACGAACTCATATCTAGTTTTATCCATCTTTTTCCTTTAAATTTGTGCGTATTTTAAAGCGTGCTTAAAAATACCGACTTAAAACCGTCAAATTTGACGGTCGGCGAAGTTCGTCCGCGAGACTTAGATAAATTTTAATCCATTGCTTTTTAGATAAAAATTCCGCCCCGCTAGGCTAGCGGCTGCTTTTGAGATCCAAAAGTCCGCCTTTACGCCGCCGTTATCGTTTGCTACTTTCGCCTTTTTAGCAAGCTTTTTTATACTCGCGACTAGCTGCGTATATACGTGCGACATCTCGTAGCCGTCCGTTTCGTAGGTACCGCCTAGTTCGCCGTTTTCGTCTCTTAGGCTAACTGTTTTAGGATAGGCTAGTCGCAGGCCAAAGACGCCGTCCGGCTCAAAATACGCCGTGCTAAGCCGCTTTTTCTCGTCGTTATAAAGCAAATTAAAAGGAGCTAGCGTAGCGCACGGCTTAGTGCTATCAAGTATCTTAAATTCGCCTCCGGCCTTACCCTCAAGCGAGTCGTCAAAGTAAAGCTTATCCTCGCCGTCTATGAGATGTAGTCGCACCTCATCATCCCAAAGCTCGTTCGTCCGCCCGTCCTCGCGCAAGATAATTCGCTCGAAATACCTTTCGTAATCGCCAAAAACTTGCTCTTTGGGCGTAATCTTACTCTGCGTTTTTTCGCGTATGCGGTTGGCTAAAAATACGAAATCCTCCCTACTAAAAACGCCGCGAAACTCGCTTGGAGTAATGACGAAATCAAATTTTTTCCACGAAAGCGCAAAATACATACTTTTTCCTTTCTGATTTAGCTTGTAGCGTTTTTAGCCGCAGGATATAAATTTACGCGCTCTTTGCGAGCAAAGCGCAAAACTCGGCAAATCACGCCTTTTTAATCCATGCGATTTTTTCGCCCTCCGCGAGGCTAAAATTCTTAAATTTAGCCGCAAATCCGTCCGCGCTCATCGTAAATTTACGGGCGTATTTGCCTAAAAAATGATAACCCGAGCCGGCCTGCGCGATAACGTCTAAAAGCTCGTCCGCGCGCTGCGTATATACGCCTCCCGCGTAGCTAACGCCCCTAGCAAAAAGTGACGCGGGCGACATCGAGACGGTCGGCCCCACGACTACGGCCTTTGCGCCCTCTTTTTTTAGCGCTAGGATCTCTTCTAGCGTGTCGTTTAGCAGCGTAACGCCGGTGATTATGAGATTATCGGCCGCCCTAATCGCCTCAGCCGCCATTTCTTGCGGGACGAAATACGCCGCCTCCTGCGGTTTTAGCACGCTTTTATCAAGCTCTAAAATGCGAAAATCCCTGCCGTTTTTCATCATAAATTTGATGTAAGGCACGAGCGCGCCCACGATGACGCTAAGCGAACCCTCGCGGACATCAAGCTCATGAAATGGATCGGCGCCAAATTTAACCGCGTGCGCGCCGGGGTTTTGCTCGAAACAAGTCTGCGAAAGCGCGTTTAAAGCCGCTACCGCGATGGTTTTTTTGATCGCGCCGTCGCTATTTAAATCCCGCAAAAGAGTTCGGACGTTTTTGCCGCAGATATTGCCCGCATTTGGCATAGAAGCGGCTTGAGAGGGGCAGCAAACGGCCTGCGGGATGGCTTTTAGCGGGGTGTAGCTCACACCGCAAACGCCGTTGCTTAGCTTCACGCCGGTAAAAAATAGCCCGACGACCACGCGCTGCACGCTTAAGTTTTCGATTTCGCCTCCCAAAACGGCGCAAATTTCATCCAAAGTTTCGTTTAAAATTTGACCCATATATGCTCCTTTTTTATTAGCGCCTCGACTAAATTTAGCGTAAAACAAGCCCCGCGCTTTTACGACGCGTCCGCTTTATACGGCGCGAAGCCTAAATTTAACCGAACTAGCCGCCGCGTCCGCTTAAATTTCACCCGCCATGCAGCAAAATTTGCTCTAAATTTAGCGCAAATTTGACGCGCTCAAGGCTAAATTTAGCCGCCGGCAAACCACAAATTTAACCTAGATCAGCGCGATGTTGTCGATATGTAGCGCCTCGTCCTCGTATTTGTAGCCAAGAGCCGCCTCGATCTCCTCGCTCTTGCGCCCTTTTATGAGAGCTAGTTCGGCCGAGGAGTAGTTTGTTATGCCGCGGGCTAGCGCCAGACCGCTTGCGTCTTTGATAGCGAGCGTTTCGCCTCGCTCAAACTCGCCCGCCACCTCGCGGATGCCGACTGCTAGCAGGCTTTTGCCCTCTTTTAGCGCCTTTGCCGCTCCCGCGTCGATAGCGACCGAGCCTTTGTCCGCGGCGGAGTAGGCGAGCCAGTATTTACGCGAATTTATCCTATTTTTACCCGCCAAAAAGAGCGTCCCGACCTCGCAGCCCTGCGCTGCTCGCACGATGTTTCGCGGATCCGCGCCGTTTGCGATGATGAGGTGCGTGCCGTTTTTGGTCGCCATTTGGGCTGCGGTTATTTTGGTGCGCATACCGCCGGTACCAAATTTACTGCCCTCCGCGCCTGCAGCGGCTCTAATGCCGTCGTCTAAATTTTCGACCAAATTTATAAATTTAGCGTCGGCAAAAACGCTTGGATTTTTGTCATATAGACCGTCGATATCGGTCAAAATCACGAGCAAATCAGCCTCGATTAGCCCCGATACGAGCGCGCTTAGCGTGTCGTTGTCGCCCACTTTCACGCCCCTTATACCCTCGCCCACGACGGGGTCGTTTTCATTGATGACGGGGATGATTTTTTTGGCAAGCAAGGAGCGTAGGACGCTGCGCATATTTAGGTAGCGGCGGCGGTCGCTAAAGTCGTCCTTGGTTAGCAGTAGCTGCGCGATCGTTTTGCCGTGCGCCAAAAATAAAATTTGATAAATATGGATGAGCGAGACCTGCCCGATGGCCGCAAGCGCTTGCTTTTCGACGATGGATTTTGGCTTGTGCGCGAGCTTCATCTGCCCCATGCCGGCCCCCACGGCGCCCGAGGTTACGAAGACCACTTCGGCGTTTTCGTTTAGTTCGCTTAAATTTGCTACGATTTGTTTGATTTTATCCTCGTTTAGCGAGCCGTCCGCGTTTGCTAGCGTTGAAGTGCCGATTTTTACGACGATGCGTTTTACGCCGCCTAGAAGCTCTTTTCTGTCCATTTTACCGCTCCGAAATTTTTGAAAATTATACCCAAAACGGCTTATTTTAAATTTTAGCTTTATAGCGCGGCGGCGGCGCGAAATCTAGGTAAATTTAATCAAGCGGCACGACCTTGCGGGCGGTTACCGCATAAATCAAACGCCTAATAAAACCCGCGCGAATTTAGCATGGCGTTTCGTTTGCGGCAAATTTCGAGCGTTTGCAAACTAGCGGGCGCAGTTTAAAACTCGGGCGAAATTTAAGCCACGCCGCGTTCTTTCGCGCCCTTTAAGCCGTGCCGTAAATATCTAAAATGCCGATGCGAGCGCGGCAGGCAGGCTAAAATTTACTCCGCAAAATCCGCGTAAAGCAAACGCCTAGCCCGCTCTAAGATTCAAACTCGCGGCAAATTTGGTCGCCGAGCGCGAATTTAGCTTAAATTTAGCCCGTAGACGCACATCTTGCACGAGTTTTTGATCTTGCTAAAAATGCGGAAAATTTTCGCCGCGAGGCACCATTTTTCAGGCCTTATGTCCATCATCACGCCCGTTTTTAAAAGCTTAATGCGCTCGTCCCACGCTTCAAGCGACCTCTCGTCGTCGATGCCGAGCTTAAATTTAGGCGGATTTGCGATATAGCGCAGTACGTCGTGCTTTTTAGGCTCTATGCTAGCGGCGAAACGACTGAGCAAATCAAGCATAACTACGCCGCTAAATCTCTGCGCTAAATTTCGCATAAACGCCGAAATTTCGGGCTCACTAAAATACATCGCCACGCCTTCTAGCACGAAGATAAACTTCGCTCCCTCGTGCCGCGCGCGCAGCTCGTCCATCCACGCGGTCTCAAACATCGAGGCTTTGAAGCTAAAATTTAGCGCGGATTTTGGCACTAGCTCGTCGCGCAGATCTATGACGTCCGGTAAATCAAGGTCGTAAAACAAGGCGTTAGACATCTGCTTTTCAAGCCTTAGCGGACGCGTATCAAGCCCCGCTCCGATCTGGACTACGACTAGCTTTTCGCCCGCGTTTTTGCGAGCGAAATCTAAAATTTCATCGTCGAAAAACCGCGCTCTAATCACGGTGCCGGTTTTGCTAAATTTACCGCCTTTAAATTTAGCGAAATCATAATCTATGCGTTGCATAACCGGGCGCGAAAAAGGATCGCCTAGGATCGGTTCTGGCTCGTCGTTATCCAGCGCGCGAAAATACAAATTTATAAACAGCGTCTCTGAAATCGCGTCGTTAAATTTGATCTTTTTTGCTTGCATAGCCTCTCCTTTATGATAATCTATCGCAATTATAACTCAAAAAGGAGAAATCCGCGCTTTTATTTTACGAGGCGGCGTAAATTTAGCGGGCTAAATTTAGCGCAAAAGACGGGCGCATTTACCCGTCTATGCTATATCCGATACTGCGCACGGTTTTGATTAGCTCAAAGGGCAGCTTGGCTCGAAGCTGACGCACGAGCGAGCGCAGGCGATCGGACGATACCTCTTCGTCTTTATAGATACTCCACTCAAGCTCTTGGATCGTTACTACGTGCGGGGCGTTTTTGGCCAAAATTTCTAAAAACAATCCCTCTTTTTTGCCCAGCATTATATTTGTGCCGTTTATGTGCAGAGTAAGGCTGTTTTTGTCGTAGATAGCGCCGTTTTTTAGCTCAAATTTGCTTCCGAGCAAAATTCGGCAGTTTCTAAACACCCGAAACAAAAACTCCTCGGGCAAAAACGGCTTAACCATAAAGTCGTCGTATTTGGCGTAGTAAATTTTCTTATAAAGCGCGGGGATGGCCTTATCTATAAGGATCATAACGGGAGTTAAGCTCCCGTTATCTCGCAAAAATTTGACCGAGTCGAAATTTGCCAGATCCTTCGTCTTTACGTCGATGACGTAAAAGATGTAGCGGTTGCCGCTGTAATAATCCTCTTTTAACTCGCTTAAATTTTCAAAGCGAACTATGCGGATGTTAAAGCGGTAAAGCGCGGCGTTGAGGTTTAGCTGCATCTGAGCGTCGTCGCTAACGAGCA
>CAUQCZ010000069.1:0-5947 GCA_963516335.1 uncultured Campylobacter sp.
GTTTTATCGGCTTGCCGTCTAGGCCGCCGGCTAGATCAAATCTACCGTAAAGATGCCAATGCACGTCGTTTTCCCAACTTTCGCGCACTAGATCTACGAGGTTAAACGGGATGCCGACCTCGTGGTAGAGGTTGTTGTCGATGATGTGCTGGGCGGCTGCGACGAACATATCGTATAGCTCGTTTGCGGCGTTGTAGTAGGCCTCTGCCTGCGCCTCGCTAACCTCGACTAGCTCGTCTGCTACGTAGTCGCTGCCGTCTGGATCGGTGTGCCACGTAAAGCCGATCTCGCCTAAAAATTCACTATTTAGCGGTTCGATTTTTTTTAAATTTATCATTTTATCCTCCGAAACTTGAGCTTGAACTTGAACTTGATCCGCCGAAAAATCCGCTCTTTCCGCCGCTTGGTTTGCTTGCCGAGCTAGCGGCTTTGGCTTTATTAAAGCTATCTACGCTCCTTGAGTAGGCGCTTGGGTTTTTATACGCGCTTTGGCGCTGCGACTGATAGCCGGGGTTGTTAAAAAGCTTGTTGCCGATCCAACTGCCTATGATCGCGCCCGCAGCCGAGGCTAGTAGCGTCTCGCCAAGGCTCATACCGCCGCTGCTTAGCTGCGCGTTTTGAGCGTTTGAGCCGGTTAGATTTGACGTTCCGGCGTCGATTTTGGCGTTTTCCTCGGCGATTAGCTTATCCATCTCCTCTTTGCTTAGCACGCGCTCGGTGCCGTTGATGTCCTTTAGCACGACGCGAGTTTCGCTACTTGGATACTCTTCTAGGACTTTATATTTGCCAGGCGCGGTTTCTTCGATGATGACGAAGGCTCCCGTTTTTTGCGCCGCTTCTTTTAGCGCGCTACCGTCATTGTTATTTGCTCCTCCGTTATCGCTGCCGCATCCTGCCAGCCCAGCCGCTATCACCGCGCCAAAGCCGCCCACAGCAGCGTAGCTGGCTACTTTTTTGATATGTTTAAAAACTCTCATTTGTTATCTAGCTCCTTTGAAATTTTCTTACTTTTGACCATTATCACGCCTTTTTTAAATTTGATAAATTTTGATTTTCCGATGTTTTTTATGATTTTATTTTGCGTTTTTTTAAGGCTCTTGCCGCTTAAATTTCGCGATTTTAAAAACTCGGCTAGGCTCGTCCATTTGCCCTCGTTTTTAGACTCGTTCTCGACGAATTCGACATCGACGGGAGCCGCGTACTCGCCGTTTTGACGCGCTAGCAGCGGTCGCTCGAGTAGATTTAAAAAATTTCTAATTTTCTCGTCGCGCTCGCGGTAAATTTGAGCGATTTCGGTTTTATTATTTAGCAAAATTTGTTCTTTTTCGCGAAAAAGCCTCTCTTTATCGGCTTGCAAATTTTGATTTTGTTCTTTTAGTTCGCTAATTTGCGAGAGTAGAAATTCGTTCACGTCAAATTCCCCCGCCTTTGATTTTTTGGATTTCGCGCTTTTAGCTGATTTTTCGGTAGATGTTTTTGGCGGCTGATTTGGCGTTAAATTTGCCGCATTGGTCTCGTAGCCATCCAAAACCACGTATTTTACGCTGTCTTTTTCAAAGGTTTTTAGCGTGCCGCGACGAATGCGGTTGTAGACGGCTTCTTTGGTTACGCCTAAGATTTCCGCAGCCTCGCTCACGGGCACTTTGGACATATTTTTCCTTTGATCGTTAAATTTGACGTAGATTATGGCAAATTTTGGCTTTGATGCGAGTTAAACGGGAGTTTAAATAAAAAAGGCCGCCGAAGCGACCCTTTTGGTTAGAGCTTTGACTCGTAGCGTCTAAGCATATAAAGACGTTTAAGCATTTTCTTGCGAGCCGCGATTTTTTGTTTTTTGCGGACCTCGGTCATAGGCTCGAAAAAGCGTCTTGCGCGAACTTCGGTCACGACAAGATTCCTGTCGGTTTGCTTTTTGAACTTTCTGTAAGCTTCGTCAAAAGACTCGTTAGGATGTACCTTAATACCAGGCAACGTCCTCACCACCTTTCATTTAAATATAGACGGCGATTATAGTTTAAATTTTATAAATTTAAGCTTTGCCAGCCGTCAAAAATGCTGATTAGAGAAAATATGTAATTAAGGATTTTAATACGCGATTAAGGCATTAATCTTATAATCTCGCTATTTTGCAATTAGGGAAAATAATGACTAAAGAAGAGTATAAAAAGTATTTCAAATTTGCCGACAAACGCTATATCGCCTACGTCTTAATAACCTGTAGCGCGCTTATTTTGCCTTTTATAACTATCGGCGGAAATCATTTTTTTTTACTGAGCTTTGAGCGCAGCGAGCTGCATCTGTTTTTTGCCAAATTTAACGTCCAAGAGCTGTTTTTGATGCCTTTCGTGCTAATTATTTTTTTTATTTTTATATTTTTTATGACGAATTTGGGCGGCCGCGTCTGGTGCGGCTGGAGCTGCCCGCAGACGATATTTCGCGTTATTTACCGTGACCTTATACAAACTAAAATTTTAAAAATCCGCAAAAATATTTCAAACAAACAAACGCAGGCCGAGGGCGGCGCTAAAAAGACTCTAGCAGTCGCGATCTGGAGCGTTTTGGCCTTTGTCGCGGCGGCGAATTTTCTCTGGTTTTTCGTCCCGCCGCAGGAATTTTTTGCTCAAATTTTAGACCCCGCCGAGCATAAAATTTTACTAGGAGCTTGGATCGTTATCGCTGCGTTTTTGATATTTGACGTAGCGTTTTTGGGCGAAAATTTTTGCATTTACGTCTGTCCTTACGCTAGAGTACAGTCCGTGATGATAGATAACGACAGTGTGCAGGTCATCTACGACGAGACGCGGGGCGGTAAAATTTACGACGGACAAACCAAACTGTGGAAAAAACCGCCGGAGCCGCAAAACGAATGCACGGGCTGCGAGGCCTGCGTGAAAATTTGCCCGACGCACATCGACATCAGAAAAGGCATGCAGCTAGAGTGCATAAACTGCCTGGAGTGCGTCGATGCGTGCACGAAAACGATGTCGGGGCTAAATTTGTCTAGTCTAATTAGCTGGACGAGCTCAAATTCGCTAAAAACCAAGCAAAAGGTGCGGTATTTGCGCTTTAAAACTATCGGTTACTGCGCCGCCATCGCTATAACTGCCGCAGCGCTCGCGCTAATGAGCGCCAAAAAAGAAAACATGCTGCTAAACATAAACCGCACGAGCGAGCTGTATAAGGTAAATAAAGACGGCGAGATCGAAAACGCTTACGTATTTTTGTTTGAAAATACCGACGCGGCGGCGCACGAGTTTTACTTTGACGTTAGCGCAAACGATGCCGATATCAAAATAAAACGCCCAAAAAGTAACATTGCCTTAAACGCGGGCGAAAAGAAGAAAATCGTAGTCGTATTAACGGCTCCCAAAAATGCCGCTAGAGCCGGTAAAAACGCAAATGCAAAGATAACTATACGCGCCTATGCCGCAGATAAAAAAGAGAAAATTAACGTCGTCAGGGAGACTATTTTTGCATACCCGAGAGACTAAAAATCATATTTTTATTGTATAATCCTTAAATTATAATTTTAATTTTTAAAGGTATGCAATGAACGAGAAAATCACGCAAAGAAGCGCCGAAAGAAAGGAAAAATTTATCCAAGCCGGTATGGAAATTTTCCTCGAAAAAGGCTATGAAAACACGAGTCTAACGGATATAATCAAAAAAAGCGGCGGGTCGCTGGCTAGCGTTTATAAATTTTTTGAAAACAAGGAAGGTCTTTTTCGCGCTATCGTAGAGCGCGGTTTTGACGACTTTAGAACGCAGATAGACGAGAAAATCGATCTCAGTTTATCGCACAAATTGGAGGATTTTTTAATCAAATTCGCCGCAATATTTTTCGACATAATCTGTGACAAAGAAACGACGCTAATTTCAAGAGTTATGATGAGCGAGGGCGCAAAAAACGACGGTATGCTCGGCAAGGCGTTTTTAGAGCAAATTTTAAGTAAATTCGATAAAGTTTTGATAGATTTTTTCGAGCGCGAGGACATAAAAAAACAGCTAAATCCCGACATCTCGCCTTACGTAGCGGCTAAGGCGTTTGCCGCTGTCGTCAGGGAGCCTTATCATTATAATGCGATTTTGCTAAACGAGGATATAACGCTAAACGAAAAAGAACGCGAAGAGCACGTAAAAACGAGCATAAATATATTTTTACACGGCATCAAAAAACGCTAAATTTAACGGCTTAAATTTGACTTGTTAAGAAAATAAGAGTAAAATCATCTACTTGATTTGTAACATATTACAAATGCTAAATTTAAAATAATCTCCGAAACAAAAGGCAAATTTATGAGAAATCTCAAAACTCTCTCGGTTTTACTATTGGCGTCGCTGCTTTTTACGGCATGCTTTGACGATAATGACAAAAAAGGCGCGGCCGCAGCCGGGCAACAACGACAAATGCCGCCCTCAAAGGTCGACGTATTCGTAGCTAAAAAATCAGACGTACCGATCAGTTTTGACTACTCTGCGACTCTAACGAGCCAGCAAGACGTAATCGTCTATCCTAAAGTAAGCGGCACGATAATCAAGCAGTTTTTTAAACCCGGCGACAACGTAAAAGCAGGCGATAAGCTATTTTTAATAGATCCGGAAAAATACCAAGCAAGCTACGACGCGCTTGAAGCCGCCATCGGCGTAGCAAACGCAAATTTAAAAAACGCGCAGACCGAATTTAACAGAATATCAAATTTATATAAGAAAAACGCCGTTTCGCAAAAAGAGTACGACGCGGCCGTTTCAGCGCTTGAAATCGCAAACGCAAATTTACTAAGCTCCAAAGCCAGCGCCAAAAGCGCAAAAATAGATCTGGGTTACACGAGCATCGCTGCGCCTTTTGACGGCGTTTTGGGCGATAATCTCGTAGACGTAGGCTCGCTAGTCGTAGCAAATACTACCCAGCTAGTACGCCTAACCAAAATCAATCCGATCGAAGCGCACTTCCACATCTCTGACGTAGATAACTTAAACCGCGTCAAAATGCAAGAAAGCAGCCTCTGGGTACAGACAAACTCGGACGCCGTACTAAAAGTAGGTCCGGGAGAGTTTAACGGCAAGGTAAATTTCATCGATAACGTCGTAAATACGAACATGGGCAGCGTTTTAGCCAAGGCCGAATTTAACAACGACGAGGGCAAGCTGCTACCTGGCATGTTCGGCCACGTGACGATGGGAGGATTTTATCAAAAAGACGGCTTTAAAATCCCTCAACTAGCGCTCCAGCAAACCGACGTCAAGACCTACGTATTAGTCGTAGAGGACGGCAAAGTAGCCTCCAAAGACGTAAAGGTAACCTACCAGACGAAAGACGCCGCGGTCGTTAGCCAGGGGCTAAACGAAAATGATAAAATCATCTTAAACAACTTCCTAAAAATCGGCGTAGGCGCGCCCGTCGAGATAGATAAGGACTTAACCGAAAGCTTTGGTAAAGGCGCAAATTTAGAGCCTAAAAACGAGCAAGAAAAGGCTAAGTGATGTTTTCTAAATTTTTTATCGACCGCCCGATATTTGCCACCGTCGTATCTATCATCATAGTTATCGCGGGCGCGATGGCGATAAAGGGGCTTCCCATCGAGGAGTATCCAAAACTAACTCCGCCTCAAATTTCAGTTAGCGCCATCTACACGGGCGCTGATGCCCAAACTATCGCCGACTCCGTAGCTAGCGCGATCGAGGATCAGATAAACGGCGTAGAAAATATGCTCTACATGCAAAGCACTTCAAGCTCGAGCGGCTCGCTAAATATCAACGTTTATTTTAAAATCGGCACCTCAGCCAAACAAGCCACGATCGACGTAAACAACCGCGTCCAAGCCGCGCTCTCAAGGCTACCTCAAGAGGTGCAAAACATGGGCGTAACCGTGCGCGAACGTAGCAGTTCGATCCTAGAGGCTATAGGCTTTACTAGTCCGAAAATGAACTCCATCGAGATGTATAACTA
>CAUQCZ010000070.1:0-5941 GCA_963516335.1 uncultured Campylobacter sp.
CTGCCAGATCCGGTATCAACTCCGTAGCCTTGCCTACGCTCATTACGCTAAAATATCCCAAAAATAGCGGCCGCTTTTTATTTTTGACGCTAAATTCTACGCTCATCGTTTCTCCTTTTAAACCGCGATTATAGCAGATGCGGAGCAAAAAAAGGGGAAGCAAAAGCCGGCGCGATTTAGGGTTAAATTTAAGATCAAAGCATGGGTTTTGATTTGATAAATTAAGCGGATGAAAAGCGGAGCCAAATCAGGCGGCAAATTTGCAAAAACGGCGGGAATTTAGGCGCATGGAGTTTGAGACGCGCCTAAATTTAGCGCCCGTTTGGACGCGAGGAAATTTGACGTGAAAATTAAGCAAACGACCAAATTTAGGCAAGGCTGCGGCGCGCGTTTTGCGGCGCTTGCTTGCGTTAAAACGCCTAAATTTACTTAAATCTAGTGACCCAGCTTCCCAGATTCGTATCGACTTTGACCTCGATTATCTTGCCGCATTCCTCATCTAGCATAAATTTGATCTCTTCGCTAAAATTTAGCTCAAAACCCTTACCCAGCCGCGCTCGCACGTCTTTTAGAGGTATTTTTTGAACCGACTTCCAATCAAAATCCTCGGGATCGTCCTTGTTTGGCATCTTCTGCTCTATATCCACGAAATTTTCGTCCCTTTTTCCCACGCGGATCGACACTTTCGCATCGTATCCCAAGCCTATAAAATCGTTCCACCGCGCAGAGCATCTGCCCCTGTTTATCTCCATACCCCAAAGCTCCACGCCGTCTTCTAGCGCCCTAAATATCAAAAATCTCGTATCGTGCGAGCCTATACGGCGGTCCCAGTAGTCTCCGTAGACCGTCGATGTGGTGGTCGTCGTTAAATCTAGCTCGTATGGCGCGGCGTCTTGCGCCGAGGCTACCGCGCCTGCTATCAGCGAGGCTGCAAATGCAAAATGTAATTTTTTCATTTTTTCTCCTTTAAATTTATTTGTTACTTTTGCGCTAAATTCGGCCAAATTTGGGCGCGAAATTTGCGGCAAGAGACTGCCGCCTAGCATAATCTATCAAACGTCGCAACGTAAGTTTGCTCACCGATAAAAAGCCGAGGTACGCGGTGCAAGCGACCTAAATTTGGCGCAAATACGGCCTTGGCTTGTGGAGCTAAAATTTGCGCTCTTTCAAATACGCCCTCCACGCAAGCCGCCGTAAAAACCGCTTTTACTCTGCCGCGCGCTTGCCGTACCGCGCTTACGGTAGCAAAGCCGTATTTCGGCAAGAAATAGGAAATTAGCTTGCGGTCGCGGACTAGTTCTATTGCCGCGGCGAAATAAAACCAAAGGCGACGCGAAATCTAAATTGCCTTGCTAAATTTTGCAACGCAAGGCAAAATTTAGCGTCGCAGGCTCTTGGCCGCAAGCAAAAATCTAAGCAAGGGTAAGACGCCTCCTAACAGCTTTGCTTATCGCCTAGCTCGCAAGCCTTTTTTCGCATTTGCTTTGCCTTTTTCGCGTCTTTTTTTACTTGCTCGTATCTGTTTTCGTTGAAATTTCCCTCATACAGCCACGCCGCCCTCTCGCAGCCGCCTGCGTAGCCTAGCTTACACGAGCGCTCGTAATACTCCATCATCTCGCCTATATCGCCTCCCGTTCGCTCTATCATCCAGCCCACGTTGTAGCATCCGGGAGCGTATTTTTTGTTGCATAGGGTATTGTTTATCGCAAACGACTGCGCCTCGTCGCCCAGCTCTTCTTGCATGAAATTCGCTAGCGCCAAGCAACCGGGCAAATAATCGTAAAGGACGCAGCTAGCCTTGTAATACGCGCTAATCTTAGTCTCGCGCTCGCTCTTATCCGCGGCTTTTACTAGATTATTTTTATAAAGTTCGCCCAGATAAAAGCAGCCCTCGCCGTCTCCTTTGGCGCAGGCTAGGCTAAATAGCCCCTCCGCCGCGCCGTAGTCTTGTTTTAAGTTAGCCGCTACCATACCCGCTTGCACGCACTCTTTGGTAGTGTTTAGGTCGGGATTTTTGCATTTTTTGACCTTTTCTAGCGTATCTGCGGCCAGCAATGGCGAAAGGCCGGGCTCGCTAGCGAATAAATTTAACGCCGCAAGTAGCGCAAATAATAAGATTTTCATTTACCGCCTTTTATCAGCTTTACCGCGTCGCAACCATCTCTACCGCCTAGGGCGCATGATTTTTCGTAGTATTTTAGAGCCTTATTTTCATCCGCTTTTACGTCCGCTTCGCCTACGTTGTAGATGCCGCCCAGATCTTCGCAACCTGCCGCATAGCCAAGGTCGCAAGCCTTTTCGTAGTATTTCATCGCTCCCTTTACGTCTTGCTTAAAGCCACCATGCCCGTCGATTTTAAAAAAGCCGAGATTGTAGCACGCGGTAGCGGTTTTTAGCTCATCGCAGGTTTTTTCGAGTAGCTTTTCGCTCGCGGCCGCATCGCCCTCGTCGATATAGGACAGCCCTAATCCCGCGCAGCCTTCGCCGTCTCCTTTATCGCACGCCTCTTTAAAGGCTGCAGCCGATAGCTTGCGCGCCTCCTCGTCGCCCGAAGCGATGTATTCTTCATAATACGCGTCGCCCAAAACCGCGCATTTTGCCGCATCGCCGCTTTGGCACTGAGCTTTTAGGCTAGCTAAATTTTCGCTTTGCAAATCAGTCGCAAACGCCGCGCTAAAAAGCATAACGGCGGCAAATAAAAACTTTTTCATTCGTATCCTTTTTAAAATTTAACGCGTAATTATAGCGAAAAACGTTAGAAATTTAAGGCGTAGCATTTTGGGCGCTACGGATAAATTTGCGGCGGATGCGAGCGAGCTTTACGGCAAAGAAAATGTTATTAAACATAAATTTCCTGCTAAAAGCGCCTTTGGCTAAAAGCAAATTTCGGCCGTAGTTTAAATTTGCTTTTTAGTCCCGGCTTACGGCCTTTAGGGCGCTTTAGGCAAGAGGCTACGCTAATTGTATCACGTCGCAGGCTTTTGCGTCTAATATTGCCCAAATTGCATAAATCAAATTTTATATTACGAGAGATCGTTTGCTGCGCTAAGACTTGGGCCTTGAAATCAGAGCTTTAAAAATATAGCTATAATCTTAAAAAATATCAGATGATAATTTTTATTAGATAATATATTTTTCTTTAAGGTTTTTATGCTATAATTTCACTCATAAATCACATCAAAGGAGACAAAATGTCAAAAGTTGTTACTCAATTAAATCAGATTCAGGCCGACGCTCATGCGTTATTCGTTAAATTTCACGACTATCACTGGTATGTAAAAGGCATTCAGTTCTTTAGCGTTCACGAATACACCGAAAAAGCTTATGAAGATATGGCGGAGATATTCGACGACGTCGCTGAGCGCGCTATACAGCTAGGCGGTAGAGCTATCACCAAAACAGAAGAGCTAAACAAGCTAGCTCATCCAAAAACAGACAACAAAGATAGCTACACTCCAACCGAGGTTTTAAAAGGCGTTTTGGCTGAGTACGAGCACTTGCTAGGCGAATTTAAAAAGCTAGAAGAAGTCGCTGAGGAAGCAAAAGACAGCACGACCGTAACTATGGCGCAGGATCAAATCGCCAAATACGAAAAAGCTATCTGGATGCTAAAAGCTACTTTGGCATAATTTTCGGGGCGAGAGCCCCCGCTCTACTCGCAGTTTTACCCCCTCTTTACGCCTTTTTATCTCGCAAATGTATTCACGCATTGATCTAGTTTAAATTTGGCAAACCGTATCTTTTTAAGCGGGTTAAATTTAGACTTGGAACGAGGCGCCAAATTTGCTCATAGAAAACGTGTCGTTATCGCATTAAGAAATATGGAGTTTGCTCAAGTAGTTTATTGATTTGATTTAGTTTTATGACGTAGCAATTTTTATCCGCCCTTAAATTTACGCCGACTTGCCTCATTCACACCTTCAACGGATTTCACCGGCGAGCAGTAGTAAAGCAGGAGGCGCAAGGCTCAAATTTTATTTACATAACAGCTCTCGTGCCGTTGATACCTTTTGCTGCAGCCATAAAGACAAAGAAGCTAAATTTGGATATTTTACCGCTACGACAGTAAATTTAGCTAAGATTTTTATGGTTTGCGCCGATAACTTATTTTTAAGTGCAACTTTGAAAAATGAGTAAATTTAGGCAATACTTCAAGCATAAATCTGTAAATCAAATTTAACGAAATTTTGCCACGTTGGTAGGCTGTCAAGCATTAAAACGCAAAAAACGATATCTAAGGTGTTTTTACGAGATAACCCAGGCTAAGATTAACCTGAATCAAAATTGGCCGTAACGCGATAAATTTAAACGCTCGCGTTTCTAGCGGATTTATGTAAGCGAAAAATAGGCATCTAAACCAGGCCTTATGTTAATAATTTTAATAGGCTTTAATGCGTCGTCCATTAACGATACTGCTACCGTTTTAGATTTAAATAGCAACGGGGGTTTTCAAATACCAAAAATGATGTAACGGCTTGTAGGGTAAAATTCCCATAAAATAGACAGGGCATCTAATACGAACAGCCGTAAAATAACGCAGATCGTTACATCAATAGACAAATAAGCCGGCTTTGATTTGGCTTAGATGATGCCTTATTGCATGATTGGCGACATTTTCTTTAAAAATAACTGCTACTTAGAGCCTTGCCAATAAATACGCATATTTGATTCGCCATACCAGCTATGTTGCAAAATGTATGTTCAGACATTCTTTACGTAAAAATTTTACATGTAGCTGATTTTAAATTTAGCCAAATAAGACATTTTAGAAATTTTATTTTTTATAAAGGTGCTTTAAATTTTGTCTTTCAGGTTTTTGAGGTGTAACTACGAATATTTAATAAAATTTAGTCACATCTATCATAATTAGCCAAAATTTGGAACAAAATACTTTTATGAAAAAATAATAGAGGGCTTCACAACTTATTCTAAACCTACTTCTTTAAATTTACTTCCTCTTCTTACAAGGGTAAAGGCCCTTTATTTACATAACGATATATTTTAAAGTCCAGATGTTGCTTTACCAACATCAAAATAAATTCACAGCACTAGCCGTCAATATACACTTTAAAAAGGTTGATTTGGACTATCTTAAGCCCTTTAATCCAATCGGTAGTTTGATCTGACACACTTGTTTTTAAGTTAACAATGATTTTGCCGACTTTATATAACTATAAATACAGATAAAATAGAGTAAAACTGGTAATAATGAAGATAAATAGAAAAAATTGAGGAATTTATATAACCATCGGAAAGGAAAGTTAAAATAGTAAAAATAAACCTCGGGACTAAGCCCGAGGTTTTAAATTAGAATGAGTATTTAGCTTGGAATCTTAAGAATTTAGTCTTATCTTTCGAGCTATCTTGGTGTTTATTGATTTCATAAGCGTAGAAGCTTGAGAACTGAAGCTTAGCGCTGTAATCATAAGATAGTCTAGCTACATACTCTTGATACTTCTCTTTTACGTTTGCAGCATCTCTAACTTTACCATTAGAGTACTCGCCGCCTAGTCTAAATTTATCAGCAAAAGTATATCCGCCTTTTAAGAACCAGAAGTTACCTCTACCTTGAAGAGCAGTGTAATCAAGGGCTGATTTTATCTCGCCAACCTCTATAAATGAACCTTGATCCTCTAGACTTACAAAACCGTTAGCTTTATCATGAACTTTATATCCGATATAACCGGCAGCTACGTCAGCACCAAATAGTTTAGTACCAAGCTCTGTAGCATAAAAATCAGTATCTTTAAAATTTGCGCCTACATCATTGTCTATGTCCGCGTGAGCATATTGAGCCCTTGCTCCGACATTAACGCTATCGGTAATATCAAAGCTAAAGTTTACGTCACCTATGATAAGATTAACCGAATCAACTAAAGATGCATACCATAGTTGGAAACTTACTGGATCATAAGAACCGATAGCAGCTACTGCATATAGG
>CAUQCZ010000071.1:0-5882 GCA_963516335.1 uncultured Campylobacter sp.
GGTGCTAGTCGCCCTAAAAGGTTTTGCATTTAGCGGCGTGATGGGGCTTGTCGGCGAATACCTAGACGGCGCGACATGCAGCGGCCTGCACGAGGCTAAATTTGCCGCAAAATACGCTCGCGGCGAGATTCACACGTATTCTCCGGCATTTAAAGACGAGGACATAGATGAGGTGCTAGCGCTCTCAAAACACGTGGTTTTTAACTCCTTTGCGCAGTGGGCTAAATTTAAGCAAAAAGCCCTAGCCGCGGGCGTTATCTGCGGGCTTCGCGTAAATCCCGAACTCTCCGTCGCGCCGACTGACGCTTATAACCCGTGCGGCAGGTATAGCCGCCTAGGCATCACTCGCGCAAATTTTGACGCATACGCGCTTGATGGTATCACGGGGCTACATTTTCACGCGCTTTGCGAGGAGAGCGCGCAGAGTCTGGAGACTGTGCTGATGGCGTTTGAGGAGAAATTCGGCGAGTTTATACCGCGCATGAAGTGGGTAAATTTTGGCGGCGGACATCACGTGACAAAAGAGGGCTACGATGTTGATCTGCTCATAAATTTGATCAAAAATTTCCGCGCAAAATACGGCGTCGAGGTCTACATAGAGCCAGGCGAAGCGGTGGGCTGGCAGACGGGATTTTTGGCTGCTTCGGTGCTTGATTTCGTGCAAAACGAAAAAACCATAGCCATCCTAGACGTCTCGGCCGAGGCGCATATGCCTGACACCGTGCTGATGCCCTACCGACCGGCGGTGCGAGGCGAGAGCAAGGGCGGTAAATTTATCTACCGTTTCGGCGGAAATACCTGTCTAGCGGGCGATATCGTGGGGCTTGACGCGGGCGAGCCGGAGTATAAATTCGACGCGCCGCTAAGCGTGGGCGATAAGGTGATATGTGAGGATCAAATCCACTATACGATCGTGAAAAATACGACCTTTAACGGCATAAAGCTGCCTGATTTACTGCTTCTAAAAGAAAACGGCGAGCTTGTAACCGTGCGGGAATTCGGTTTTGAAGAGTATGAGAGGCGAAACTAAATTTGATGCCGGGAACCGTACCCTTTAGGGTGTAAATTTGATATTTTTCGGCGCCGTTTGGGCTGTAAATTAAATTTTGCGGCGATCTTTTATTTGACTTACTCCCTCCTCGCGTGCGGGCCTCATAAGCCTGCGCCTTTTTAGCGCTAAATTTAAAATTTAGCTTATCAGCCGCCGAATTTACAGCAAATTTAATCCCAAACAAAGTTAAATTTAATATAAATAAAATCTAGCTTATATGAATGAATTAATATGGCTGATTATAAATTTACCCCCGATTTTGATAAAAATACGCCATAACCGCCTAAAAAAGCGGCGTTTCGGCGCTAAGCTTGCATTACGCTATTTTTTGATATAATTTCACGAAAATCCGCGAGATTTAGCTTTTGGCTGGATGCCGAATTACGTGCGGCTTTGAGCGGACGAACAAAAACAAGGGAGATAGCATGACGAGAATTTTGAGTTTGCTTTCGGTTGTCGCCTGTTGGGCCTTCGCTATCGAGGCGAGTCCTAGCACCAACCAGTATCAGAGCAATGTCTGGGCTGCCGGTAGAATCGAAAACATCAAGCCTTACGAAGACGGTTTGGGACCGATTTTTACGTTTATTCAGGGTAACGACTACTTCGCTATAGCCGTTTTGTCGCTGATTTTAGCCGTGATTGGGGCATTTGCTTTGCATTTTTTGATTATCGGGCCAAAGCATTTTAGCCACGACGGGAACAAAGTCTATGCGTTTAGCGTAATAGAGCGCGTAGCTCACGGGCTAGCCGCAATCTCGTGGATAGTGCTGGTGCCGACCGGTATCATCATGATGTGGGGCGCTGAGCTTGGCGGCGGGGCTTTCGTTAGATTTTGTAAAAACATCCACGGGTTAGCTACTATTATATTTGCGGTATCCGTATTACCGATGCTGATAGCTTGGACTAAAAGAATGCTACCGACGATCTACGACATCAGATGGATGCTGATCGTAGGCGGATATCTTTCAAAAGTTAAGCGACCGGTGCCTGCAGGTAAATTTAACGCCGGTCAAAAAGCATGGTACTGGGTCGCTATCCCCGGCGGTATAGTGATGATACTAACCGGCGCAGCGATGTTCTTCTTGGATTTTAAAACGCCTGACGTAGCTACTTGGCTAGGCGTACCGCAAATCGAAGTTTTAAGAGCTTCTGCGCTTATTCACAATGTACTTGGTATAGTTTGCGCCGTATTTTTCCTAGTACACATATATATGGCTGCTATCGCGATACACGGCGCTATCTGGTCGATGGTAACGGGATATAAAGAAGAGGAAGAAGTTTACGTGCTTCACCACTACTGGTATCAGGAACTCATCTCTAAAAATAAAATCCCCGTATCTGAATACGAAAAAACTTACGCGAAATTAAAATAATAAAAAAGGCGAAGTTTTTCTCCTTAGACTTCAGGTTGAAGAGTAATAAATTTTAAGGAAAAATCAATGCAAATCGATTGTAGAAATTTGGCTTGTCCGGAACCCGTTATAAGGACTAAAAATGCGCTTGAGAGCCTAAAAGTCGGCGAAAAGCTCGAGATTTTAGTAAATTCCATAGCTCCAAAAGAAAACATTAGCCGCTTTTTAAAAAATCAAAACGTCGAATTTAGCGTAGAACAAAATGGCGCCGAGACAAAAATCACCGCCGTTAAGGGCGAATCAAAGCTTGAGTTAGCAAATTTTGACGAATTCGTCTGCGAAATCACGCCAAAGGCTAAAAAAACAGCCCTTTATCTAAATGAAGAGCGCGCCGGTAGCGGCGACGTAGGCGTTAATTTACTGGCTAAATTTTTAGGAGCGCTTTTGCAGGTAGAAAATAAACCCGAATACGTAATCTGCGTAAATAACGCCGTTAAAATGACTACAAACCGCGCGCATGCTGGCTTTAAACCGCTTAAGGATTTAGAGGCTGCGGGCGTTAAAATTTTAAGTTGCGGTAGCTGCCTAGAGGCGTATAAACTCGTCGGCGATTTAAGCGTCGGAGAGATATCAAATGCCTATGAAATCATGCAAATTTTAACTTCTCACGAGCAAATCAAACTATGATTTACAACGACAAACGTCTAACCAAATTCGTCAAAGCGGCGGGTTGAGCGGCCAAGCTTGACCCGTCGGGTCTACACAAAACCATCGGCGATTTAAATTTAGCTCACCCAAATTTGCTCTCAAACATCGGCACGAACGAGGATGCGAGCGTATTTAAGATCACGGATGATATCGCGCTCGTGCAGACGCTAGACTTTATCACGCCGGTGGTAGACGATCCGTTTATATTCGGCCAGATAGCGGCTGCAAACAGCCTAAGCGACGTATTTGCGATGGGCGGCCGCGTGCTAAACGCGCTAAATATCGTCGGTTTTGACAGCTGCAACCTAAGCGGCGAAATTTTGGGCGAAATTTTGCGCGGCGGACGGGATAAGGTCGCTGAGTGCGGCGGCGTGATCGTGGGCGGACACACGATAGAGACGCAGCAGATGTATTACGGACTTAGCGTCACGGGCGTCGTTTCGCCAAGCCGCTTTTGGTCTAATAACTCCGCGCGCGAGGGCGACGTGCTTATACTCACAAAGCCGCTGGGAACGGGCATTTTAAGCACGGCGATAAAGGCCGATCTACTAAATTCGGCGCAGATAAAGCAGGCGGTAGAGACGATGGGGCAGCTAAATTTTTATGCCGTGGACGCGTTAAAAGATATCAAAGTAACGGCGGCAACCGACGTCACGGGATTTGGCTTTTTAGGACATCTAAGCGAAATGCTAAACGATAAAATCAGCTTTGAAATTTACGCGGGTAACGTACCCGTGATAGCGGTCGCGCGCGAGTTTGCCGATATGGGTATCATCCCCGAGGGCAGCTACAAAAATCGCGAATTTGCGAGTAAATTCGTCTGCGGCGAGGCCGATATCTTGCTTTACGACGCGCAGACTTCAGGCGGATTGCTGCTCGCAGTTCCGCAAAATGAGGCAAATTCGGCTCTGTCTTGCCTAAAGGACGCTGGTTACGAAAATAGCGCCGTAGTGGGTGCAGCTACGGCAAAGACGGAGTTTGGGATAAATTTGATTTAGCGCTTGCGACAAATTTTGTAGATTTAGCCGGTAAGCCTTTAGTTTAAAAATTTAGTTTATTAAACTATGTTTAAATTATCGCCAAGTATACTTGGCTATCTAGCGCGTAAATCGTAAAAACGGCGCTAAACCGAGCAATAGTTGCTTTTATCATTTACTTAAAATTTGCCGCCCTATATGCCGGTTTTACATATTTGACTTAAAAGCCGTCCCAAGATCCCCATCGTTTTAAAATTTAATTTAAAAATCGCAAATGTCCTTGGCGCAAATAGCCCAATAAATGCAAAATAGCCGCCGCATCTAAATAGGCTCAAGCTACCTTTGGCTAGGCGCGGGACGGTCTTGCTTGCCGCATCAAATTTACATAGCGCTTAAAGTTAAAGCGTAAAAACTCTCGGTTAAGTTAAATTTCTGGCTAAAATCGTATAATTACCCGACTTTAATAAAAGGAGAAAATATGAATTTTTTAGAAGCGATGAAATTTCGCCACGCATGCAAGATTTTTGACGAAAATAAAAAAATCAGCGCAGGCGAGTTTGATTTTATCTTGGAAGCGGGCAGACTAAGCCCGAGTTCTACGGGGCTAGAGCAGTGGGATTTCCTCGTCGTGCAAAATCCGCAGCTAAGGCAAAAGATCCGCGCCGTCTCGTGGGATCAGCCTCAGATCACGACTTGCTCGCATTTGGTAGTTATCCTGGCTAAGGTAGCAGAGGTCAAAAGCGTCGGCAAATACGTGGAAAAAATGATCGAACGTCGCGAAGACAAGGCACCTGATATGATCGGCGACAGGAAGACATTTTACGGAAATTTCCTAAGCGGACGCTTCGGCGGCGATGACGAGCTAATCTATCACTGGTCGAGCAAGCAGTGCTACATAGCTGCTGCAAATATGATGACGGCTGCAGCTAGCCTAGGCATTGATAGCTGCCCGATCGAGGGCTTTGACGAGGCGGCGCTAAACGGCATCTTGGGCCTTGATACGAGCAAGCAGCGCGTAGCTATCGTAGTGCCGTTTGGTTACCGCATAAAGCCTCAACCTAAAAAATATCGTCGCGAGCTAAACGACGTCGTAAAGTGGATTTACTGATTGCGGCTTTTGGCCGTTAGCGATTTAGTTCGGCGGGTTACTCGGCGGCGCGCCCGTAATGAGCGTAAATAAAAACTCATCGGCGGACTTCATCGCCCGCGGCGGCCAGATACCGGCTCCTATTCATAGTTTTAAAAACTAAATCTAAAAGCCCGCTAGAGAAGTTTTAAAAACTAAATTTACAAAGTCCGCTAGAAAAGCTTTAAGAAACGCTTTAAAGGCTAAATTTACAAAGCCGGCCGTAAAAACGGCGGGCTTACTTCTATTTTACGCTTAGAGCCTAAATTTAACCTTCGCTTCTTTTACGTCAATTTTATCCTTTGCCTAGCCTTTTGTTTTTACCGTCTTATATCTAAATTTACCCAGCCAAACTCCGCCTTTTATCGCAGCCTAATCCTACAGCTTAAATTTACCCCTTTTCATTTTTTGCGCATACCCTCTAAATTTACTATAGCGTTAAATTTAAGCCCGGTTTTTAAATTTATCTCGGTTTAGCCGGCCCTAAATTTATCTTCAAATTCGCTTTTAAATTTTACCCTGGATTTTTTGGCTAGATAAAAATTTATCTATGTTTTATCCCTTGTTTTAGGCTATTTTTACGGGCCCTTTATCTGCTTACTTAAAAATTATCAATAATTACGCTATAATCCCAAACGCAATCCTAACGGATTAATCTTGGCTTATTA
>CAUQCZ010000072.1:0-5834 GCA_963516335.1 uncultured Campylobacter sp.
GGGCTACCTAAGAGACGACGAGCCGTTTGAGCGACTGCTTACTCAGGGCATTGTGCTAAAAGACGGCAAAAAAATGAGTAAAAGTAAGGGTAACGTAGTCGATCCGGACGACATCATCAACAAATACGGCGCCGATACGGCGAGGCTTTTTATCCTCTTTGCCGCGCCTCCGCAAAAAGAGCTTGAGTGGAACGATAGCGCGGTCGAGGGCGCGTTTAGGTTTTTAAACCGCTTATACGAACGAAGCGCGAATGTCAAAAAATGTACTCAAATCCCGCAGATAGCGCACGCAAATTTGAGCAAAGAATAAAAATACGCGCGTATGAAGGTTTATGAGGCGCTTAAAAAATCAAACGACGTTTATGAGGAAAATTTTGCCTTTAACACCCTAATCGCGGCCTGCATGGAAGCCCTAAACGCCGTAAACGCGCAGGATAATGAGGACGTAACGACGGAAGCCTTTTTTATCGTTTTAAATTTACTCGAGCCTATCGTTCCGCATATAGCAAACGAGCTTAGCGAGCAGCTATTTGGCAGAGCAAATTTTACGAAAATAGAAATCTTAAACGAGGTTTTTGAGCAAGATAGCTTAAATTTAGCTATCACGGTTAACGGCAAAAGGCGAGGCGAATTTGAGGCGTCAAGTAGCGCTAGCGACGATGAGATCATAGCTTTAGCTAAACAAAGCGCAGAGAAATGGCTCGAAGGCAAAGAAATAATCAAACAAATTTACGTAGCCGGCAAGCTAGTAAATTTTGTAATAAAAGGCTAAATTTTGAAAACTAAATTTTTACTATTTTTAACGGCTTTTATCTTAGTGGGATGCAGCTATAAGCCCGTCTCAAAGATAACTAACGACATAATGGGCGAGCGCGTTTACGTAAACGTGCTTATAAGCAAAGAAGAACCTAAAAACAGCGTTTGGATAAAAGACAGCGTGCTTGAGGGCATCGTAACTAGGCTGGGAAAACGTATAAGCGACGATAAAAATGCGCCTACGTCTATAACCGTGTCGATAAAAACGCTCAGTTATCAGCCCTTGCTTTTTGACGAGTACGGCTACGTGACGTCTTATAAGGCGATTTTGGCGTTAAATTTCGACACCAGGCTAAAAAACGGCAAGACGCTATCGGTGACTACTTCGGGCGAGCATGACTTTACCGTATCGCAAAAGATAAGAGATACTAGATTTGCCGACGGCGTCATCAGCGAAAGCGATAGATATAATGCCGTAAAACAGGCCTCTCAAGAGGCTTTTGACGAGTATATCGCTACGCTTGCCGTAAAAGGTCTAAAGCGTGGCGACTAGCGTCAATCAAGTCATAAAAGAGACTATCCAGACCATAAAAGAGCGCGGACTCGTGCTAACTCCGGATAACTACGCCTAATTTTTTTGCCTGACGGCAAAAAAAAACGGCGTTATAGTGCCTGATTGTCAAAAGCTAGAAAAATACGTCAGTAGACTAAATGATGAATTTAAGGCGCAGCTAAAACAAAAAAACGTAAAAAGCGTGGACGAGCTTTTTGCCTTTATGGCCTCTAGGTTAAATTCCCCCAGCCTCGTCGAGTATCCAAAGCTAGTAGCCGCACTATGCGCTATGAGTAAAAAAGTACTTCAAGCAGCGGCCGCGCTACATAACAAAAGCGCAAGAAAGCTTGCAGAAGCCAGTATCGAGGCGCTAAACAGACGCACCGACGCCCAAACCGCCGACAGGATAAAAGATAAGTGGTTTGATTTTTTAACCGATTACGACGACAGCTTTTTAAAAAGGCTTAACGACTACGGGATAAAAAAAACGGATGATTTAGCGGAGATGGTCGCAGAGCTTGACGGCGCGATTAGGAGCGCAGGAAGCGCCGGAGTATGCGAGGAGTTCGTCTCGCTTTTGACGGCTACGCTAGAGCCGTCCATCACCGATAAAATAATCGGCGACATAGATAGGATAACTAAAAATTTAAAAGACGAGCCTAGGTTGCTTGAAAGCTTAAAATTTAGAAACGATATAAAAAATTTAACCAAAAAACGCATCGAGCTGGATAAAGCCGAAATTTCAAGCAAGATAGCCGCGTTAGATAAGGTGCTAGAGGGTATAGACGGGCGAATCTTGAGGCTCATAGACAGCTCCAAGGACGGCTCTGATAAGATGGGGTTTATAAGGCGCGATTTGGGCCTAATAAATTTAAGCAAAGATAGCTTTGAAGGCATCAGAGATAAGATGCTGGGTATCGCGGATATGCTTGACGGCGAGATAAGGCAACTAGGCGAGCAGATGATGAGCGATCAGCTAACGATAAAAGAGCTACAAGAAAAAATAAGCGCCCTTGAAACCCAGTTAGAAGACGCAAAAGCGCAGAGTAGAGAGGATTTTTTAACCAAAACCGCGACGAGAAAAGCGTTTGTCGAGGAGTTAGAGAGATTTGAAAACGAATATCTAAAAAACGGACTTGACTACTGCGTATGTTTTTTTGATATAGACCATTTTAAAAAGATAAACGACGCATACGGCCACGATGCGGGCGATACCGTAATAGCTAGCGTAGCCAAAACGCTGTTAAAAGCCTCGCGAAAAGAGGATATCGTCAGCAGGTACGGCGGCGAGGAGTTTGTCGTTTTGCTGCCGGGCTTAAGTTTGGAGCAAAGCGTGGAATTTGCTAGTAGAGTTAGAACTACGCTTAAAAACTCGAAATTTTTATATAAAGAAGAGCGTATCAGCGTTACGATTAGCTGCGGCGCGGCCGTACGTAGCGCGTATCAAAGCTCAGCGGCAGTGCTTGAGGCTTCGGACAAGATGCTTTATGAAGCCAAGCAAAACGGCAGAGATCAGGTGATGCCTAAAATTTAATGAAACTAGAATATTTTTTAGAAAACAAACCCCTTTTTTATAAGGAAATCAACCGCGCGCGCATGCCAAATACCTTTAAATTCGTACAAGGCGCGTTTAAAATACCAAAAATCATCCATATTATCGGCACGAACGGTAAGGGCAGCACGGGGCGATTTTTAGCGCAGATGTTAGCTCGCGGCCATAGCGTCGGACACTATACGAGCCCGCATATTTTCGAGTTTCGCGAGAGATTTTGGATGAACGGTGCCGTAGCTAGCGCGGATGCGCTCGAGACGGCTCACGAGAGGCTGATTAAAATTTTGCCCCCCGAGGTCGCGCGCTCGCTTTCGTATTTTGAGTACGCGACGCTGCTTTGCGCTGCGCTTTTTGAGGGATGCGACTTTTTCGTCTGTGAGGCTGGCGTTGGAGGAGAATTCGACGCTACGAACGTATTTGACAAGCGTCTTAGCCTCTTTACTCCGATCGGCTTTGACCACACGGCACTACTTGGCGACAAGCTAGAGCAGATCGCGACGACTAAATTTAACGCGATGGCGGACGCTGCTTTGATGAACGACGATATGAACGATCTTTGCGTCGGTATCGCTAGAGGGATCGCTGTCAAAAAAGGCGCGACACTTAAATTTGCCTCTCAAAATTTAAGCAACGAGGATAAAAACGAGATTAAAATTTATGCGCAAGAATTCGGCTTGCCCGAGTTTTTACGTTCAAATTTGACGCTTAGCTCTTCGGCGTTTAAGGAGCTTGGTTTTAGCTTAGATTTAGCAAATTTAGGCGCGCTGGATCTTAGCGGACGCTGCGAAAAGATCGCGCCAAACGTCACGATCGACGTCGGACACAACGAGATGGCGGCGCAAGCCCTAGCTAAAAAATTTGAGGGCAAAAAGCTAAATTTGATCTTTAACGCCTTTGCCGATAAGGACATAAAAGCCGTCCTAAAGGCGATCAAGCCGATCGTCAAAAAGACCTACATCATCGAGTATGAGACGCCGGGCCGCGAGCTTGCGACGGAGCAGGTGAAAGAGGCTTTGCGCCAGCTCGGTATGGAGTTTGAGGACTTTACGGACGTGCGTGCGGACGAGGAGTATCTGGCGTTCGGGTCGTTTTACCTCGTGGAAGCCTTCCTAAAAAGGTACCGCGGTGCAAAGTGAGGTTTTTGAGTATTTTTTAAACGGAGGCGATGCGCAGCTACTCGTCTGCGAGGACGATAAGGAGGCTATCGCGGCTCTTAGCGCGGCGGAATTTGCTGGGCTTAAGGTCTTTAGATTGCCTGATTTTAGAGCGCGCGAGGGCGATGATCTGCGCAGCTTTAGCACCGAGCTTTTCGAGTTATCGTCCGAGCTAGCTAAATTTTACGAATTTGAGGGCAAAAAGCTCCTCATCAGCCCCGTTTGCACGGTTCTAAACAAACTTCCCGGCAAAAAACACCTACAAAAACTTACTCTAAATTTCGGCGATAAAATCGATCCAAAAGAGCTAGCCCAAAAGCTACTGCGCTTTGGCTACGAGGCGGTGGGTATCGTGGAGAGCGAGGGCGAGTTTTGCGTTCGCGGCGAGATCATCGACGTTTTTTGCGTCGGCGCGCAGGAGCCAAACCGTATTTTGCTATTTGACGACGAGATAGAGAGTATCAGGCACTACAGCACGCAAACGCAAATTTCAAACAAAACCGAACTAAAAAGCGTTGAAATTTCGCCTTTTATCGCGGCTCTGGGCGAAGCTGAATTTGAAAAAACATCCGAAAAAATAAAAGAGATCGAGACCGACGCGCTAATCAGCGATCTAAAGACGCTTGGATTTTGGGCGATAGAGGGATTTATCGATTATACGCGCGAATTTAAAACGGTTTTAACGAAAAAATTTGACGGCTTTGAGCGGGGTCTAGGCGAGGTGGCAAATTTGCCCGTATTGCCCGCGGCTAAAGTTTATAAAGACTTAAGCGTAACTTTAAACGCCGATTTTTTCGAGCTTAATAAAAATAAAAAAATCAAAGTCTTAGCGCGTAACGAGGGGCTTTTTAACGCATTAAATTTGAGCGAATACAAAAACGTAGAGTTCGTGCAAACCGAAGCGGCGTTAAATTTGGTCTCACCAAGTGAAATCATCGTATCGCTAAATAAATTTGAAAAGAAAAAGCGCGCCAAAAAGCCGAGCCTAGTCATCGACGAGCTAAAGGTGGGCGACTACGTCGTGCACGAGGAGTACGGCATCGGCAAATTTACGGGGCTTGAAAAGCTAACGGTGCTCGGCAGGACGCGCGAGTTCGTCGTGATCGTTTATCAAAACGAGGACAAGCTGCTTTTGCCCGTCGAGCATCTAAATTTGATCGATCGCTACGTCGCGGGCAGCGGCAGTATCGCGGTTTTAGACCGCCTGGGCAAGGCAAATTTCGCCAAGATAAAAGAAAAAGTTAGAGCCAAGCTTTTCGTAATCGCCTCAAAGATTATTTCACTAGCCGCCCAGCGCGAGCTAATCCGCGGCGAAATCATCGAAAAAGACGATGCGGAGTATCTAAATTTCTTGCAAAACGCGGGCTTTGCCTACACGAGAGATCAGGAGCGCGCATCAAGCGACATCGCAAACGACCTAAAAAGCGGCAAGGTGATGGATAGGCTGCTTAGCGGCGATGTGGGATTCGGTAAAACGGAAGTTGCGATGAACGCGATATTTAAGTGCGTAAAATCGGGCTTTCAGGCGCTATTTTTCGTGCCGACGACGCTTCTTAGCTCGCAGCATTTTAAAAGCCTAAAAGAGCGACTGGGTAAATTTGATGTTAGCGTCTTTAAGCTCGACCGTTTCACGAGCGCGAAGGAAAAAGCGGCAGCCGTAAAGGCGCTGGAGACAGGACAGCCTTGCGTTTGCGTGGGTACGCACTCGCTTTTGTCGGTTAAGCCATCAAATTTAGGCCTCATCATCATTGATGAAGAGCATAAATTCGGAGTAAAACAAAAAGAAAAACTAAAAGAGATTTCAAGCGCCTCGCATGTG
>CAUQCZ010000073.1:0-5801 GCA_963516335.1 uncultured Campylobacter sp.
ACGCCTAGCCTAAACGTCAAATTTTTAATCGGGCGCACGTAGGTTACGATGTCCACTAACGTATAGGCGTTGCTTCGCCATTTTGAATGGCTGTTTGTATTGTATGGATTGCCGTACGGGTCGGTATCTAGGCGCCAGAACATATTATAGGTGTCTTTTTCTTTTTTGGACGCGACGCTAGTGACGTAGACGTCGGCGCCGAATTTATCCGCAGCGCTTGCGTAGCCTAGAGCGTAGATCGCAGTGGTCGGCTGGATAGCGTTCATCGGCACTTTGCCGTCGTTTTCCGTTTGCACTCTGCCTTTTTGCAGCGTTAGTTTGTAGCTAGCGTGAAAGCCCTCTAATGCGTCTGAAATTTGACCAAAATGCAGCATAGAGTTTATCTCAAGACCGCGCACGGTAGCCTTACTGCGGTTTACGTTGCCGTATAGCGCAAAAGGTATAGTGTTGCCGCCGCCGCCCGTGGCGTAGCTTTTGGTGCCTAGCGAGATTAGGTCGATGAAGTTATCGTATTTAGTCTCAAAAAAGCTTGTCGTTATAAAGCTTTTTCCCTCGTGCAGCGTTAATGCAAGCTCTTTTGTCTTAGCTATTTCCGGTTTTAGATCCGGATTTGGTTGGATGGTAAAATCAGGATGCTTAAACGCCAAATATAGCTCGTCCGAAGTGGGCGCTCTAAAGCCTTTGGAGTATTTTAGCTGTACTCTAAAATAATCTAGCGGATCGATGTCGGCTCCTATAGCATAAGAGCTATTAGTAAATTTTTTATCCCTAGCGATGTATTTTATGTTTGCTAGCGCGTTATTTGGCGCTTCTTGCTTCCATGCATCATGCGCTCTTTGCCACTCGCTTCTATCTGCATAGTCCCACCATTTTGGCTCCGGGCTAGGATTATACGGTACGAAAAGACCTAACACCATATCGTCCGGGATTTTAGGCGTAGAGCCTGGGACGTAGTTTGGTTTATATTTTATCTTGTCGTAGCGGTAGCCTAAATTTATCCCTAGCCAGTCGTTTACGCGCATATCGTCGTTTAGATACAAAGCGCCTTCTTTTGTTTTAACCGGGATTAAAAAAGACGTTAGCGGCTCGGTTCTAGGGCAAAGCGCGTAAAGTAGCGTTAGCGGCGCATTTTCGCACGTATAGGGCGTACCCGAAAAATCCGTGCCTAGCGTCTTAGGCGCCCACCACCGGCTGCTCGTAGCGTCGTAGCCTTGCTTGTTCGTCATGGATTTTTCGGTTCTAGCCAAGCTTAGTCCGTATGCGATATCGTGCTCTACGTCGCCCGTTTTGGCGTATTTGCTAAAGTCTAGGTTAAACTGTTTGGTGTTCGTGTCCAGATCGCGCTCTTTCCAGTCGCGGCTTAAGTAGCCCTTGCCGTATGGAGTGATTAGGTATCCGCTCTGCGAGCTTTGTTTAAAGGTCTTGCCCGTGCTTGCGTCGGTATAGCTTTTATCCAGCGGAACGGTTGATTTGACGTACTGGTCGGTGGCGTAGTCGTATTTTAGCACGTCGATGTTTGGCCGGGAGCAGTCAAATACCGAGCAGTCAAGCCACGTGTTGCTTACGTTTTGATTGATGCTAAATTTATTCTGCTCATGGACGTTTCCACGGCTATCTACGAGCCTGTTTACCCACGTTAGTCCGCCGTACTGAGGGTCTATTTCCTGGGTTCTTTGCAGGGTTACTTCGCCGCCGTATTTATCGACAACCTTGTTATTTTTAACCTGAAGTCCGATAGGATTTGAAATTTCAGAGCAGTTTTCTCCTGCTTGGCAGTGCTCTTCGGTTCTGGCGCGGGATTTGATTTTTTGGTTGGAGTACGTAAATTTCATCGTATCCCATAGCGGAGTTTCGCTAAAATTTTCATAGGCAAAAGCGCGATTTTTCCTATCCATCATATCGTCGTTGTATCTTAGACCGGTATCTACGATCTCGTCCCTGTTGCTAGAAAGCGTAAGCGTATATGATAGGTCTTTGCCTTGAGATCGGTTTTTGTAGGTATCTGACATAAAGGTAAATCTATGCTCTTCGTGAGGCTGGAAGCCTAGCTTAATGAGACTACTCGTTTTTTTGATATAGTACGGGTCGGCCTTTTCTCTGGTTCTACCTAGCACGCTATCGTCATAACCCTTGTAACCGTAGTTTTCCGTCTCGTGATGTCTGCGCTTGGTTTGTATGGCCAGGATATCAAACCACTTAAATCTACCGGCTAAGGTATGCGAGTGCATGGTTTGATTATCGGTGGTATTGTAGCCGCCTTTGTAGCCGTAAAAATAGTCCTTATCTAGCAAAAGATCCCTTGCGTCTTTTGTCTCAAACATCACGGAGCCGCCCAGAGACCCAGAACCCGTACGAACGGAGTCTGCGCCTTTTGAGATGGTGGCTTGTTTTAGCGTTTCAAACTCTACGCCGTTGCGGGTATTGTTAAAGTTTCCGTATCCTTCAAATAGCTCCTTAAAGCCTTGCGAGCTTAGCGTTTGGGCTTGATGTAGGCCGTCTACCGTGATAGCTACTCGGTTTTCTTCCACGCCTCTTATCGCGTAGCCGCTTTGGCCAAAACGCCCGGCCTCCACCGTCGTTACGCCCGTTTCGTATCGCACTAAGTCTTTGTTATCAGAGACCTGCGTTTTGGTTAGTTCTTTGGAGCTTTTTACGTTTTGGCCTACCTTTTTTTGCAGCGGATCACTTTGCGCCTCCGCTTCGCCGCTAACCGTTACTTCTTTTAGCTCAACCTCGGCCTCTTTTGCATTTAAATTCGATAAAAGAAGTAAGGCGGCAAGAGAGAATTTAAGACGGTTCATTTTCTATCCTTATTAACGATAATTTTGATATTCATTTGCTATAAAATACGAAATGATAATAAATATTCGTTTATAGTTTGATTAAAAAATGGAATTTAGTTTAAAAACTACAAGTTAATTTTTGATGTTAAGAAATAAGAGAATCGTTACTAGCAAAATCGCTGCAATAAGATAGCGTTTTGCTTAAGTAAATTTAGTAAATTTAAGACAAAATCCGCGCCCGTCAAAATGCATACGCAAAACGTAGTGAGGGCTATAAAGCCGCCTATCTGGGCAAAACTAATATCGCCCGGCCCAATGAAGAAAAAGCGTATAAAAGTAAACATATAAAAAATAGCGCGAGCAAAACGGCGGATAAAATTTTGCTCACTTTTTAAATAAATCTTTATTATTCGGGTTTGACATTAGCGCCGACATCGACTTTTCGAGCTGGCTTTTTTGAGTTTTGTATACGGAAAAATTTACTAAAATCGGGCTGTTTTCTACTAAAATTTGAACGATAGCTCCAAGCGGAAAGCTAACGACGCTGGCAAAATTTTCCTTACCGAAGCCAGCCTCGAAGCTTAACTCCTCCGGCGTGAGTTTGGCGCTGCTAAAGGTATAGCCAGCAAGCGTAAAGACGATAACGGGAGCCGTAAAAGTGCTGCTAATATAATCCGGCAACTCGGGGTCAAATTTGACTAGATCAAGGTTGGCCATCGCCGAAAACGCGCGGTCGTTTTTTAGCAGGTACTCCACGCACTCAAAAACGTGGCGTTTCATTATCGTCGAAAATTTCTCGTCGTCTAAAATCTCATCAAGCATTTTGCCTCCTTTTGTGCCTTTTAAAATTTTGCCGTCTATCGCGGCGCCGAATTTGACCTTAAATTAACGCAAAATTTAGCGTCAAATTCGTAGCCGTCCGGGCTATCAAATTTAGTCGAATTTCGCTCGCTACGCTTCTTGGCAAAACTCCTCCACTAGCTTTCTAACCTCGTTTATGCCGATTTGCCAAAATGCTGCGTCCTCGATATCAAAGCCGAACATCCCGACCAGCTCTTTTGGCGAGCGCGAACCGCCCGCACTCAAAAACTCGGTGTAAATTTGCACGAAATTTTCGCATTTGCCGCTTTTAGAAAGCCCAAAAATCGCCAGCACCAAAAGCTGCGCGTAGGAGTAGGCATAACAGTAAAACGGCGTGTGGATAAAGTGCGGTATGTAACTCCACCAAATTTTATAGTAGTCGTTTAGCGCGACGCTTCGTCCGAACATCTTTGCGCTCTCTTCGAGCCAAATTTTATTTAGCTCATCAGCACTTATCTCGCCCTCGTGCGCGTGAACTCGGCGCTCAAAGGTCGTGAAGTTGATCTGGCGATAAAGCGTAGCGAAGATATCCTCGATCTTGCCCGCGAGTAGGGCGGTTTTTTCTTTGCCTTTTAGCGTGCTTTTGACGTGATCGAAAACCAGCATCTCGCAAAACACCGATGCCGTCTCTGCCGTAGTTAGAGGCGTGTCGGCGTTTAGAAATCCTACGCTTTCATAGGCTAGATTTTGATGTGCGGCGTGACCTAGCTCGTGCGCTAGGGTAAAAAGATCCCGCCTCTCGTCGGTGTGGTTTAAAAGTACGTAAGGATGGGCATTTGCGACGCCTGATTGCGAAAAGGCACCGCCTCGTTTGTTTTCTGCCGGATATACGTCGATCCAGCCCTCTTTAAATGCGCGAGCGGCTATATCGCCGAATTTTGGGCTAAATTTGGCAAAAGTCTCAATTACGATTTTTTTGCACTCTTCAAATTTATAAACGCTCTTACTCTGCTCAAGCGGCGCGTATCTATCGTAGTCGTAAAGCTTTCTAAAGCCTAAAATTTTGCGCTTTTTCTCGTAAAATTTAATAGGCAGATCAAAGCTCGTCTCGGCAGCCTTTATGAGCGCGTCTACGCTGGCTTTGGTCGTTTGGTTTGAAAAATGCCGCGGGCTTTCGGGTAGGTCGAATTTCCGCAGCTCGCAGCTAGTTTTTAGGCTGGTTTTTATCATATTATAGATGTAGCTAAGCAGATGCTGCTGCTGCGCTAGGCCGCCCGAGAGGCTCTTTGCGGCCGCTTTTCGTTCGGCTCGGTCCGGGCTGTGAAGTTTTGACAAAATCTCCTCTTCGCCTAACATTTTGCCTTTAAATTTAAACTTAAGCGCGCTTAGGGTTTCGTCAAAAAGCCGCGAGAAGCCTTCCGCGCCCGTGTTTGCCGTGCGGAGTAAAATTTGCTCCTCTTTTAGGCTTAGCTGGTGGGCTTTTTCTTTTGCGATATTTGCTAGATAGTAGCCAAGTCTTTGGCTTTTGGCGATGATTTTGTTTTGTCTGACTTCGTCAAATTCGTTAAATTTAAGCTCGAAAAATAGCAGATGATTTTGCGCCTTTGAGCTAAGCTCGTCAAATTTGGCGTAAAACGCGCCCTTTGAGGTGTCTTTTGAAAAAACAAGGCTCACGTAAATTTGCACGCGAGCGATGTTTTCTAGTAAATTTTCATACTCGTTAAGCGCGCTTAAAAACTCCTCATCGCTTAAATTTAAAAATTTATCCGAGTATTTGGCTTCAAATTTTTCGCACTCGTTTTGCAACGAAAGAGCCGAGGTCTCCAGCTCTTTTTCGTTTTTAAAAAGCGGGGTCAAGTCCCAAACGTTCATTTTTGCGACCTTAAATTTACTCTGACGTTTCAGACGCTACGGCTGTGAAAAGCACGTCTGAGGCGCTATTTACGGCTGTTTCTACCGAGTCTTGGATCACGCCGATGATAAATCCTACGCCGACAACTTGCATCGCGATGTCGTTACCGATGCCAAATAGCGCGCAAGCAAGCGGCACTAGCAGTAGCGAACCGCCCGCGACGCCAGAAGCCCCGCACGCGCCTAGAGCCGAGATAAAGCAAAGCAGTAACGCGTCGCCAAAATCAACCGTGATAGACGGGATCGAGTTTACCGCCGCAAGCGCTAAAACGCCGATAGTTACGGCGGCTCCGCCCATGTTTATGG
>CAUQCZ010000074.1:0-5797 GCA_963516335.1 uncultured Campylobacter sp.
CGGTAAACCTCTACGCCGTAATAGCCGAGTATCCCGAAGGCGATAGTAACGACTGCTACTAGCGCCCACCAATACTTCTTGTATTCACGCATACTTTTCTCCTTTGTGATATGAAAATTCGGGCGATAGTTTATCCAAAACGCGAATTTAATCGAATGATTTGCGTCAATAAAAGGATAAAATCTGTCCTTAAAATATTGCTTATTTTAAAAATGTATAATTACGAAAATATATTTTGGGAGATTTTATGCTTAAATTCGAGATTATTTATAAATTTTGCCTAGTTTGCGCGCTGATTTTGGGGCTTAGTTTGCTCGCGTTTTCGGGGCTAAATTTTGCGCTGGGAGAGTACGGCGAGTTTTGGATGGGCGCGCATAAATTTGCTGGCTTTTTGGTCGTTTTGGCCGCGCTTTTGCACGTGATAAATCGCAAGAAAAAGCTCGTTAAGCTCGCAAACGAATTTACGGACGTCGTAACTGGCCGCAAAAATCCTAGCATGTGCAACATGGACCGCATCATCGCCTCGCTCGAGCCCTACACGATCGCCCAAATATCGCAAAAACTAGGCTTTGACGAGACCGAGTTTTGCCGCACGTTGCGCAAAAACGGCGTCAAATTTAGCAGCGCCGACCAAACCCTGCGCCAAATCGCTTTTTTAAACGACGAAAAGATATTTTTCGTGCTGGTCCTCATCGTCGAGGCGAAATTCGGCAAGAGATTTTGCGGCGAGCTTAAATTTAAAGGCGGCGGAAAATTTAGAAAAACGGCATAAAATCAAACTACCGAGCGCCGTTAATGCGGGCCGATATTTGCCAAAAGCCGCAGATAAAGCTCTGCACGCTCCAGCGCCTAAACGCGCAGTCGTAGCAGCTCCTCTCGCCGCCGCAGCTCGTCTCCTCTTCGTCGTTATCGAGCCTAAAATTTACGCAGTTTTCGGCGGTTTCACGCGCTTTTTCGTAGTTAAATTTGCCGAATCTAAACTCGCCCTTTTCGTTAAAATTTAATCTCATCAAAAATCCCGAAGCTCTTTTACGCTTAAATTTCTAAATCTGCCGCCCGCTTCTTTTTTGACGAGTAGAGTCGCCTTAAAATCCAAAAACACGGGCTTTAGCGCGCCGATTAAATTTACGCGCTTATCGGGCAAGAGAGGTTTAAAATTCTCATCCGCGACCACCTTCGATAAAATTTAATCCCAAAAGCTCGGCTACGCTCAAATTTGATTCTTTTAGTTCAAATTTGCCTCTAATTTTTCCGTCGCTTCCGCTAAGCCTAAGCCCTATTCCTGCAAGCGTGCCGATAACGCCGCGAGCGCCGCTTCTTAGCTCTTTTAAAAATACGTTTTGCTCTCGCGCCGTCTCAAATGCTTGCTCCGCGCTCAAAAATATCTCCTTTGCGCTCTTGCCGAAATTTATCAGCCCTTGCGCGCTTAGGATATCTTTTTCAAAGGCCGCCGCGATGCCGGGCTCGGCGCTAGGCGCGCATTTGCGCCCTAGCAGTTCAATGGCAAAATTTAGCGCGCTCTGCTTTTGCGCCTCGTCTAGCGCAGCTTCTAGGCACATGCAGCTGTTGTGTGAGGTATAGTTGATGCGAGGATCTAGCAAAAGCTGGTGGCACGTGACGAAAGAAACGGGCGCGAAAGAGCCGATAGACGCGGCTATCTCTTCGGCTAGCAGTCCCGTAGAAATCTCGCCGCCAAGCTCGTCCGTATCGTCGATGCAAAGCAGAAATTTAAATTTCATTTTAGCTTCCTTAATATTTAAGTCGAATTTAACTATTCGTAAAATAAAATTATATCTTTATATTTTAGTAATATTAGACGCTATAAAAACGTATTTTATAAAATATAAAATAAAAACTTGATTTTTAAGGAGTTATCGTGAGAAAAATCGGTCTGATCGCATGTTGCGCCGCGGCGGCGCTGTACGGCGAGGTTTTTACGCTGGGTAAAGTCGAAGTCACGCAAAATGTAGGCGGCTTACAAAAAAGCGATGCAAACGTCGCCGTAATCAATGAAGAGCAGATGCAAAAAGATAACATCAAACGCCTCTCGCAAGTCGCTTACAGCACGCCCGGCGTCTATGTGGATAAAAAAGGTCCGCGCGCCGAGCAAAATTTCTACGTTCGCGGCTTTGACGCGCGCAGAACTCCGCTTTTTATCGACGGAATTCCCGTTTACGTGCCTTATGACGGCAATGCTGATTTCGGGCGATTTACGACCTTTGATCTAAGCCGCATAGACATCTCAAAGGGCTCAAGCTCGGTGCTTTACGGCCCAAATACTATGGGCGGCGCGATAAATTTAATCACCAAAAAGCCTAGCAAAGAGCTTGAAGGAAGCCTAGGTTACGGCTTTGAGACGGGCAAAAACGCAAAAACCTACGGCAATAACGTAGATTTTAGCATCGGCACGAAGCAAGAGCTATTTTACGCGCAAGCAGGCGGCAGCTACATAGAGGATGCGGGCCAGCAGATGTCTCGTAAATTTAACCAAAAAGTAACAGGCAACGAGGGCGGCGGCAGGCGCGACAACTCGGTGCAACGCGATAAGAAATTTAATATAAAATTCGGCTTTACGCCAAACGAAACCGACGAATACGCGGTAGCGTACGTAAATCAAAAAGGCGAGAAAGAGCAGCCTATGTATACCGGCAGATACGCGGCTTTCTCTCAAAAAGACCGCTTGTGGGAGTGGCCGCAGTGGGATAGGCAGAGTATTTACTTCTTGTCGCATACGGAATTCGCAAATAGCCTTTATATAAACACCAAAGCCTTTGCGGACGAATTTAAAAACGAGATGTATGATATCAACGCCCTGGAAGATAGCAAATATAAAGATACGGCGTATGGATTTAGCTTAGAGACGGGCGGAAATATAGGCGACAAAGATACGCTTAAATTTGCCACAAACTACAAACGCGACAAACACTCGGGATATAGGGTTCATTATACGGGGAGGTTTGGCACCGAACCGACCGTTACCTTTGTAGATAAGACTTATAGCTTTGCGCTTGAAAACACTTACAAATTTAGCGATTTTACTAGATTGATTTTGGGCGTTAGCTACGACGTTAGAGACGCCGTAAAAGCCGAGGACTATATCCAATTCCGCGGCGGCGGAGGCGGAGGAGGAGGCGGCCGCAACAACCCGGCCAACTATAAGCTTACTTCGTTTGACGTAGGCAAAAAGCACGCCTTTAACTACCAAGCCGCTATCAAGCACAGCTTTGACGGCGAGGACGAGCTAAGCCTAAGCTTTGCGAAAAAGACCTATTTTGCCAGCATGAAAGATAGATATAGCGAAAAATTCGGTAGATTTTTCGCAAATCCATACCTAAAACCGGAAATAGCAAACCACTACGAGGTCGGCTATCAAAGAAATTTCGGCGAGGCTTTGAGATTAGAGACGGCGGTATTTTACTCAAGGGTTAAAGACGCTATCGGCTCTACCAGCGTTACGAAATTCGGGCAAACCAGGGACATGGCCGTAAACGTCGATAGGGCTTATTACAAGGGATTTGAGATTGGAGCGAGTTACTTTGCGACGCGCGATTTAGAGCTAGGTGGCAACTATACCTATATGAGCGCAAAATATAAAGAAAACGGCAAAGACGCCTTAGTTTACGATTTGCCGAAGCATAAAGGGTTTTTGTACGTAGATTATAAAATTTTACCGAAATTTAGCGTCTACGCTTCTCAAGAGCTAAGCTCAAGCTTATGGTCTAGACTGCCTACCAGAGCCGGTCACGTAGATCATAAAACTGCCGGCTTTGGCGTAACGAATCTTAAATTTACCTACAAACCGACCGAGGCTCTAAGCTTTGAAGCGGGCGTGTCGAATTTATTTGACAAAAACTACGAGTACAGAGAGGGCTTTCCTGAGGAAGGCAGGGTGTTTTACTCAAACGTTCGTTATAAATTCTAATTTCGCCGGCTAATGTTTTAGCGAATCGTCCCAAAAGCGGTTCGCTAAAATTTAATTTTTAAAATTTATTCGGCTATACTTCGCAAAAATATTTCAAAGGCTAAAAATGCTTAAAAAATTTCTACTATTTTCGCTCGTTTCGTTAAATTTTTGCTTCGCTCTGAGCGAGGCGCAGATCAAGGACTATATCGCTCAAAACAGCGAAAACATAGCTCAGCTGCAAGGCACGCCAGCTAAAATTTACGCCAGCTCGCCGCCGCTTTTATATATGCTCTACGCGCTTGATCCCGCTAAAATCAGCGGCACGAATTTCAAGTGGAACGATTACGAGCGGCCCTACGTCAAAAAAGAGGTGCAAGAGCAGCCCGTCGTGGGCGGCTTTTTCGGCCAGGGTAAAATTCCAAACGTCGAGATGCTGCTACGCCTAAACCCCGAGCTCATCCTCGTAAACGCAAGCTCTCGCAACACCAAAAAGATGAGCGAGGTTTTCGGCTCTATCAAAAAACCGATGCTCTATCTAAGCGCAACGAAGCTCGAGGATTATCTGGATGGGTTTGAAATTTTAGGCGAAGTGACGGGCAAGCAGGAGCGCGCCGCACGTCTCATAAACTACGCGAAAGAGTCGCTAAATTTGACCGCGCAGATCGAGGAATATATTAAGAAAAATAACCTGCAAAAGGTAAAAATTTACTACGCGCAGGGCGGCGACGGGCTAGCTACCGAGTGCGAGGGCTCCTGGCACGCTACGCTCATCGAGCGAGCCGGCGCGCAAAACGTACATAAGTGCAGCGAAGATCCAAACGCCAAATCCTTCGGGCGCGTAAAGATCAGCTTCGAGCAGCTCGTAAAATACGACCCCGATGTCATCCTCATCTACGAAAAGGAGCTGTTTGATAAAATTTACGGCGATCCGAAGTGGCAGCTGCTAAGCGCGGTGAAAAACAAAAAGGCGTTTTACATCCCGCGCGAGCCATTTTCGTGGTTTGACCGCCCGCCTTCGTTTATGAGGTTTTTGGGGCTAAAATGGCTGATAAATTTGGCCTACCCCGAGGCGTTTAAATTTGACATGGTTAAAGAGACGCGCGAGTTTTACAAGCTCTTTTTGGATCTTGAGCTCACAGATGCGCAAATTTATAAAATTTTAGGACGGGGCGCCGAGTGAGTAAAGAGAGATGAGCAAAAAGGCGTTTGCGTTTTTAGCCCTGCTGCTGGCGCTTTGCGTCGCAGGTTCGCTGCTGCTGGGCAAATACGGCTTTGGCGCGGGCGATTACGCGCGCTACGCCCTGGCGCTGCTGCGGGGCGAAAGCTTAAAAGATTTCGAGGTCATGCACACGCTCTTGCTTGAAATTCGCTTGCCGCGCATACTTGCCTGCGTGCTCATCGGCGCTAGCCTTGCGATCAGCGGTGCAGCGTATCAGGCGATGTTCGTAAACCCGCTCGTAAGCCCTTCGATACTAGGCGTTCTAAGCGGCGCAGGATTTGGCGCAGCGGTGGGGATGTTTTTCAAGCTCAACGAATATCTCATTCAGCTTAGCACATTTGGCTTCGGCTTTCTTGCCGTGGCCGTGGCGCTGGGCGTCTCGGCCCTGTATTCGCGCAGCGGCAGCGTCATCGTGCTGGTTCTGGGCGGCGTCATCAGCGGCTCGCTCTTTACCTCGCTACTCTCGGTACTCAAATACGCCGCAGATCCAAACGACGCGCTTCCCGCGATCACCTATTTTTTGATGGGCAGCCTCGGCTTTGCGTCTAAGAGCTTTATTCAAATTTCGATCCTGCCGATGTGCGCGGGCATTTTGCTGCTGGCGCTTAGCGGTAAATACCTAAACGCGCTAAGCCTTGGCGAAGAGGAGGCAAAGAGCCTGGGCGTAAACACGG
>CAUQCZ010000075.1:0-5718 GCA_963516335.1 uncultured Campylobacter sp.
CTAAACGCGCTAAGCCTTGGCGAAGAGGAGGCAAAGAGCCTGGGCGTAAACACGGCGCGGGTTAAAATTTTCATCATCCTAGTCGCGACCTTCGTTAGCGCGCTTAGCGTGACGATCGCGGGCATCATCGGCTGGATCGGGCTTATCGTGCCGCACATCGCGCGCTTTATATTTGGCGCCGACAACCGCGCGGTTCTGGCGAGCTCGGCGATGATCGGCGCGATATTTTTGCTCTTTTGCGACAGCTTCTCGCGGCTCGTTTTTACTTTTGAGATCCCTATCGGCATCGTTACCTCGCTATTTGGCATTCCGATGTTTATCGTCGTGCTTCGCCGCGCCAAGAGGAACTTTTGATGCGAGGAAATTTGATAGAAGTGCGAAATTTGCGCTTTGCCTACCGTGACAAGCCCGTGCTAAAGGGCATCAGCTTTGACGTCGCGACGGGCGATACGCTAAGTATCCTAGGCGCCAACGGCAGCGGCAAAAGCACCCTACTACGCATAATGCTCGGATTTTTAAAATTTGAAGGCGAGGTGCTAATCGGCGGCAAAAGCGTGCGCGACTACGGTAAAAAGGGGCTCGCCTCCCTAGTTGCCTACGTGCCGCAGACGCACGCGCCGTCCTATGACTACAGCGTCTTTGACGTCGCTCTGATGGGCGCGCTGTGCAGGACGTCGCTATTTTCTAGCTTTAGCGCGGCGGATAAAAAGCTAGCCGAGCAGGCGCTGGAAAAGATGGGTATCGCGCATCTAAAAAACGCGCCCTACACAAAGGTTAGCGGCGGCGAGCGGCAGCTGGCGTACATCGCGCGCACGCTGGTTCAGGGCGCGAAAGTGATCTTTATGGACGAGCCGACCAACGGGCTGGACTTTGGCAATCAAATCAAGCTGCTCGAGATGATAAAAGCTCTGGGGGACGAGGGCTATACCTTCGTGCAGACAACGCACTACCCGCGTCATGCGAAGTTCGTTTCAAATTTGACGCTGTTTATAAAAGACGGCGAAATTTTAGCCTTCGGGCGCAGCGAGCAGCTCATAAACGCCGAAAATATCGATAAAATTTACGGCATAAACTACGAAAAGTACGAGGATAGATTATGATTTTACCTTCAAACTACGACGAGATCGACTTTGACGCGCTTTATAAGGCGCAAAAGGTAAGAAGTTCATTCGGCAAAAAATTTGCCGCGGACTGGGACAAAAAGGCGCCGAGCTTCAACGAGGGCGTGATGAAAAGCGCCTACGCGCAAGAATTTATAGACAAGGTCGATTTTACGGGCGTTTCTACGCTGCTTGATTTTGCTTGCGGCGTGGGCGCGCTAAGCGTGCTGGCAGCGGAAAAAGCGGATCAAATTTATGGCTACGACTTTTCGCCTAAGATGCTAGAGTTTGCCCGCGAGAACGCTCAAATTTACGGCGTTAAAAACGTTAAATTTGCGCAAAAAGCCTTTGAGGACGACTGGTCGGACATGCCCGCGTGCGACGTGGTTTTGGCCTCGCGCTGCCTTGAGGTGGACGATCTAAAAACCGCGCTTAACAAGCTTCTTTCAAAGACCAAAAAATCGCTTTACATCACGTTTAAAGTCGGCGGTAGCTTCGTGGATGAGGATATTTTGGGCGCGATAGGGCGCAAGGTGGAGCAAAAGCCCGACTTCGTCTATCTTTTAAACATTTTGTTTCAAATGGGCTATTTGCCAAGCCTTAGCTACATAAACGCTAAGTGCCATGCGGGCCCGGAAACAAGCGCGCAGGAGCTAATCCAAAAGACGCGCTGGGGGCTTGGCGGCGAGCTAAGCGAAACGGAGGAAGCGCGGCTGGCGGAGTATTTTAATAGCGGCAAATACAAACCGAAGCAAGAATTTATGCACTGGGCGTTTGTGCGGGTAGATAAAAACGGTTAAATTTGGTTTTTAATTAAACAAGACAAATTTGAGATTAAATTTAAATCGGCAAAGCCGCTCCGCCTTGCTAGCGAAGTTAGTAAATTTGAGTTAGCAAATTTGAAATAGCGAGCATTAATTAAAACGCTCGCTACTGAAAGAATTAAGCGCCTATAATAATATGGCTAGCTTTAATGATAGCCGTTACTTCATCGCCCGCTTTTAGAGATAGGTTTTTAACCGACTCGTTAGTGATGATAGCGCTTAGTTTATCTCCGCCTGCTATCTCGATATCTACTTCGGCGTTTACCGCGCCCTCTACTACTTTTACTACCTTGCCTTTTAGTTGGTTAGTAGCGCTTAGTTTTAGTTTGTTTTCGCCTTTAGCTACTATGATAGAAGAAGCTTTAAATAGATAAACTACCTTTTTACCCGCTACTAGATCTAGAGCCTTTTGGCTATCTACGGTTACGGTTGCTTTTACGGTCTCTCCGCCTTGTAGCTTTGCTACGATTAGAGAGTTTACCGCTCCCTCTCTTACCTCTGTGATTTGTGCTTCTAGTTGATTTCTAGCGCTAAACATTGCGTTTTCCTTTGTGATTAAATTTGATTTCGTATTAAAATCTGAGCGAATATTAACAACTTAAACTTTTATAAAACTTAAAAAACAAATATGCAAAAATCTAACTTTATCACTAAAAACTCATACATTAACGATTATCGGAATTTTAGGTATTTTGATAAATGAAGTAGAAAAATTTAATTTCGTAAATTGGAATTTGGGGTAGATGGGTTTTGGTGATGATAGAGTTAAAATTTAGGCTAAAATAACAAAAAAGGAGGCGAAAATGCAAACTCAAAAAGATAAAATCGCCGTCGATATCAGTCAAATTCCGCAAGAGATTTTAAAACTCTACGACAGGTGGCGTTTTTTCAAGTATCTTTTTGCGGGTATTTTTATGAGTTTTATCGTTTTTCTTTTATCGCTTTGGAACGTAGACCGCATGCATCCATATTCGCTTTTTGCATTCGGGATGACACTTTTTGTATCGGCTTTGATCTCGCTTGTTTGCTTGAGTGCGCTTAGGCATAAGCGATACAGCGTGTTTTTATTAAGTGACGAGAGCAAAGCTTTTAGCCTGATAAGCGCTGAAACTGCTGCACTTTTTCTCATCACGGTTAGCGTAATGGCGCTGTATTTTCAGATAAAATCAGGTGCTGGTCCTGATGGCTCGCTTATGATTTTTACCATCATAATGACGCCCGTTGCAATAATAGCCCACAATGCCAACGACGAATTTGCTGCCGATGAGACCGTGTATCTGCCGCAAAGAGTACTAAAATCGCAAGAGAAAATCAGCAAGTTAGTCGCAGACAAAACGACTAATGGGCAAAATTTAAGCCAAGCGCAGACGCAAGACTCCCAAGCTAAAGCGGCTAAATTTGAGCCTAAAATTGACGATGCAAGCCCCCAAGACGAGCTAGCTCAAAGCGACGAGGATACCGAAGCGCTGGAATACGGCAGAGCCTTAGCGCAAATCCCTAAAAATTTAAAGCGCAGATATCAGATACATCTTTTGATCAGATATGCCTTCGTGAGCTTTGCTGCGATGGCTTTTTTGATTTTCTCGTCATCGGACTCTTATAAACTGTATTGGGCATTCATAGCTAGCGCCGTTTGCATAGTTGTATTTTTTACTTCGGGATGCAGATATAGCAAACTTTTCGTCGAAAATCCCGAAAAAAGCAATGCAATTTTCGCTATAGAAAATTTTGCGATTATGACGCTAGTTTTGTATTATCCTGTCGGCTCGCTGTTTTTGGAAGGTAAGGCTGTTCATAGAGACACATCGGCATTAATTTTTGTCTATCTATATATACCACTGATCCCGATACTGTCAATAATAACCATTGTTTGTCTGGCTCGCAACCTGAGCTTTTACAAGGAAATAAAATAGTAAAATTTAAAAACAGGGCTAAATTTGACGTTCAAACTTGCAAATAAAAAAGTAGAAAATAGAACATGGCGGCTAAACTAACCGCCCAAACTTAGCGCAAATTTGAGGCCGCAAACCAAGCTGCACTAAGCAAAAGCGGCAAAGAGGCCAAAATGCCAGAAGCGCAAATCTCTAAAAATTTAAAAAACGCCGACTTCACCGCTTGATTAAATTCGCATTTGCGAGTTTTAGGCAACTGCTTTTACGCGCTTATTGCTACGATGCTTTTTGCTCGCATCTGCCGCTAATCCCAGCACTACCCGTAACGGCCGTCGTTTGCTTAGAAGAAATTTGAACTTCTGCAAGTATTTGGACCCAATTCGGCGGCAAAATCGCTACCGCAAGGCAAATTTAGTATCCAAATCGGCGCTAAATTTAGCTACATTTTAAAGCTAAAAATTGTATAATCTGCGTAAAATTCTTAACAAAGGAGCTAAAATGGCGACAGATCGAGAGTTGGTTAACTTTTCCGAAGAACACGAGCTAAACACCGTACTAGCAAGACACGGCAAGGCTCAAAGTATAGCAAACCGAGAGGTTTTGTGTGAGCTTGGCAAAGAGTGCAAGGAAAAACTAGGCAAAAGAGTACTAACGCAGGACGAATTTGACGAGTTTTTAAAGCCTGTTTTAAATCGTCTAGAAAATAAAAGGGCTTAATTTCGGGATGATTCCCGAAATTAATACATGCGGCTAGTTTTTCGGACAACTAAGATAACCGCCCGAATTTAGCGCAAATTTTAGTCCCAAGCCGCATCAAATTTGCCGTGTAAAGCAGATCAAATAGGCAAAACGCGGATATTTGGGCTGAGGTTTTCTTGCAATACGTTTTCGATCGCGTATAGCGTGCCCGTCGCGCCGCTCGCGCAGCCGCTGCAAGCGCCCATATAGCGGATATAGACGTCAAATTTGCCCTCGGCGTCCTTTTGCAGATCAAGGATTTCCATATTGCCGCCGTCCATCATCAGCATCGGGCGGATATCCCTATCTATGACCTTTAACTGGCCCACGACAGTCATATTTTCAAAGCTCACGTCGTCAAATTTGCCCGCAGCCTGCGCGTCGATGAGGGCTTGCTTTTTCTCCCGCTCCATCTCGGCTCTAGTATCTGCGAGGATATCGACGAGATAATACTCGCGCTTTTCGTGCCCGCCCGGGCGCACGCAGGATTTGCAAAAAGCGCCTGCTTTGGTGTATTGCGTGATCTCCTCGACCGTGTGTAGGTCGTTTAGGCGGATGACCTCTTTGATCGTGCCTAGGCTCACGCGCGCGCACTCGCACACGATGATCTCGTCCTCGAAATGCTCAGGATCCACGCCCTTGTACTGCGCCGCGGCGGCCTTGATAACGTCGTAGGCCATGACCGAACAGTGCATCTTTTGCGGCGGGACGGCAGGAACGTCTGGGGTATCGCGCATGGCTTTTTCTACGTCGATGTTTGTGATTTTGACCGCTTCGTCCACGGTCTTGCCGATGCAAAGCTCGGCCATCGTATCTGAGCTAGCCACCGCCGTGCCGCAGCCAAAGCTCTTAAATTTAGCGTCCATAATGCGGTCGGTTTTCTCGTCCACGAGCCAATACAGCCTCACCGCGTCGCCGCAGCTCTCTGCGCCAAAATCCGCCACGATGAGCTTACCGCCTCTTGCTTTTGCCTCGTCCTGCGTTATCTCGCCCATAAATTTGGGATTGTTCATGCGGTCTTGGACGTTTTTGGAGTATTCATCCCAGATAGAACCGCCGATTAGATTATTTTTTGCCATTTTATTTCCTTTTTGGAGGCGTTATCTCGCGAGCGTCTTTGAATGAGCTTGCAAAAATATCGCTGCGGCAACCTATTTGGTTAGC
>CAUQCZ010000076.1:0-5699 GCA_963516335.1 uncultured Campylobacter sp.
GACTACGAGTGGGTCAAATTTGAGCTGCCGTTTGTGAAGTGAGCTAACGTAGGCAAGCGTCGGCTCGTTTAAAAGGCGCAAATTTGATCCAAATATCCCAAATTTAGCGCGGGCAAATAGGGACGCTTTAGCGTAAAATCTATCGGTATCGCGCGGCTAGCCGAGCCGCTTTTTCGCGGACATAAAATGCCAAATTTGAGATCGCCGATTTTAGCTTTGTAAAAGCGCGGGCACAAAAATAATTCCAGCCATACGTCTAAACCGCCTAAATTTGTGCTTTAATCTCGGCGGTGCCAGTTTTTTGCGCATTTAAAGCGTTAAATTTTAACCAAGCGGTTATAGCTGCCTGAAAATACGGTATCTTATCGGCAGGTAAGCGGTTTGCGCTCTTTTATCTCTAAAACGGCGCTAAAGTATGCGTATCGCTTGCTTTCAAACCGAGCTTAAATGCCGTAAATATCGTTTTTGCTGCTTGATAAAAGAGCGGTTCAATTGGGCGATTTAACTTAATCCTAAGCCTAAAAAATCAGTAGATAAGGGTTTTGCGGCAGCAGCGAGACGAGCGTTTTATCTACCTAAATTCGCGTTTTGGGTCTTTAAAATTTACGAGCTACGACCTGCTTTTTAAGGTTCCTTTTTGCTCATAGGCTTCGATTTCTCTTACGTACTCGGGATTTTTCTTTTTTAGTTCGTTGCTCATAAATGCGATTAGCTTAGCGTCGGCGTTTTTATGCGAGGCTAAAGCCGTAATAAAATTTAGATACTCTTTGGCTTCGTCGGGAGCTACGCCGTCTTTTTTGGGCGGTAACCTAAAATTCGTAGAAAACATCCTTAATATAGAAAAAAGTTTATTTTTACTAGTACTAGGATCGCTTGCGACGGTAAATAGGTCGTCTAAAGTAACGCCCCGCTCAGCGGCCTCTTTGGCTGCGGCGCTGGCTGCAATCTTGTCGCCGCCGAGTTTTGCCGCTAAAAAAATAAGAGAAGCTACGAGTATTAAAAGAACGGTAGCTAAAATGATTATTACCGTGGTTTGATTCATTATAGTTTTACTCCTTTTATAGGCTTTCTAAAATACGCCAAAACGGCAATCAAAACCATCAAAAGTGCGCCTATCCATACGAAAGGCGGCACCGGCACCGGCTCGCCGGCAGCGTAGGAGTGCATGCCGCTGAGATAAAAATTTACGCCAAAATACGTCATTATAATCGACCAATAAGCAAACATAGAAGCGACGGCAAAGACGTACTGGCTATTTAGCTTAGGGATAAATCTAACGTGCAAAACGGCTGCGTATATCAGGATGGAAACTAGCGCCCAAGTCTCTTTACTATCCCAGCCCCAGTAGCGACCCCAGCTCTCGTTAGCCCACACGCCGCCTAGGAAATTTCCCATCGTAAGCAGGCTAAGACCCAGTATCATCGCCATCTCGTTTATGCGAGTAGCCTCAAGGATATTTCGCGAAATTTCTTTATTTTCTTTATCGCCTTGCAGAGTAAAAAGCACGAGCGTAAACATACCAAGCAGCGAACAAAGTCCTAAAAATCCGTAGCTAGCCGTGATAACAGATACGTGGATCGTTAGCCAATAGCTCTGTAGCACGGGCGCTAGATTTGTGATTTGCGTATCCATCCTGCTAAGGTGCGCTACAAATAGCGTAACGCCCGATAAAATCGACGTTAGCGCCATAGCCACCGGGCTTTGGCGAGAAAAAACTATGCCGGATAAACTCAAAGCCCAGGCGATGTAAATCATCGATTCGTAAGAGTTGCTCCAAGGAGCGTGCTCGGCGACGTACCAGCGCACTCCGATACCGAAAGTATGTAGTAAAAAGGCTAGGATATTTATGCCGTAGACGATTTTAAATAGCCCCTTAATATTTAGTTTAGGGCGCGCCATTTTTACGAAAATGAAGCACAAAAGCCCAAATCCGGCTAAAAGATATACGAGCGTGAGCGATTCGAAAATTTTATACTCGTTAAAAAATAGCTCCATCTCGATGCGTTTTTGGCTTGGGATGACGGATTTGCCGTATTCTTGTTGATAGGTTTTTATCTCGGCTAGAGCTTGATTTGCTTTGCGCCAGTTATTGTTCTCGGTAGCGTCGGCGACGCCGGTAAAATAATCTTTTAGCATCCTGACGATTTGTTCGCTCTCGTTTTTAGGCAGATACATCATCGCAGAAGCTATGCCGTACCAGGTATTATTTGGGTCGTCTATCTTTGGAAATACGGCGAAAATTTCGCCCCAAAATACCATATGAAGGATGTTTAGCCGCTCGTCTATTTTTTGTATATCTTTATCAAACGTGCCTCGCTCGCCCGGCATTTTACGATTTGCGGCTTCGGCGAATTTGGAGAGTTTGTAGGCGATTTTACCGTCTTTGTCGCTTTCAAAAAAGTCGTTGTAGCTTGCAAATTTGTCCTTTTCGTCTATGCCGATTAGCTTTTTTATCTCTTTATTATTTACGTAGATTATAGGTTTGTCGCGCCAGTAAAAACCGTTCGTCATCATCGAAAGCACGGCTTGGTCGGCGTTTAGCCCCTCAAGCGTATCGCTACGGTGGATTTTGTTTAAGATATCTCTTGCGACCGTATCAAAAGGCTTCATCCTGCCGTCGCCGCTTTGAACTATTAGCGTAGAAAGCTCTTTGGCGTGACTTGCGTCGATATTTAAAGCCTCGTCCATAGCGTAAATTTTAGTCGGCGAAAACTCTACCGCGCTCGTTACCAAAAGGATTGCGGCAAGCTTTTTGACGGCATCTTCGTTTATCATTTTGGCTAGTTTTCTAAAGCGCGAGCGAGGATTTATTACGTTTAAAAATAGCCCGAGTCCCAGTAAAAAATAGCCGACGTAGGTCGGGATTTTGCCCGGGTCGCGGTTTACCGATAATACTGTGCCAAGCTCGTCCATATCGTAGCTGCTTTGGAAAAATCTATATCCGTCGTGGTCTAGTACGTGGTTCATGTAAATTTTATAAGGAAAATCGCCGGTGCGCGAATCCTCGACGATAACGTCGCTAGAGTAGCTCATCGGCGAATTTGAGCCCGGATAGCGCTTAAGCTCAAAGTCGTTTAGCTTTATAGAAAAAGGAAGTTCGATCATTTTAGCGCCCCAGTATACATTAAAAAGCACGCCGTCTATTTTCGCTTTTGCCGGCGCGTAGCTGTTTTCGTATAGGGTTAGTTGCTCGGTTTGCCCGTCGTAGGTTAAATTTGCCACGAGCGCGTCGAATTCTCCGTTTTTGCTAACGATACGCTGTGCGGCCTTAGTTAGCAGGGACTTTGGGACGAAATTTACGTCCGCTACCGTATAAAGCCTCATCGGCAAAAACTCAGTCTCTTTATCCTTGGCATACTCGCCTTTTTCATTCGTCGCCATCGTGAAGTAGCCGATATTTTGGTTCGAGGTTAGATAAAATTTGCCCTCTTTTAGCTCGATTTTGACGAAATTTTCAAGTAGCGGCTGCGCGTCGAACGCAAAGCTAACGCCGCCCACCTCGCGAGTTTCGCCTGCTTGTAGGCTTATTTCCTCTTTTGAGTCTGGGCTTGAGACCGCAAGCCTAACGAGCGGCTGGCCCTTGTCTGCTTCGTAGTACTCGGTCTCGGCATTTTTGTAGTAGCCTTCAAAGCTTAAATTCGCCTTCTTATCCTCGATTTTAAGCGGTAAATCAAAGCCGTTTAAGCCAAAAGAAGTGATGTACTTTTGGATAGAATCCGAGTAAATTTTACCGTCTTTTTCGGCTGCGATTTCTATTCTCGAAGCCGACCCGAAAACGGCGTTTGAAGCCTCGTTTTCTCTTATGCGCATCGTGCCTTCAAAGCCCATATATCGCGTCATAGCAGCGCCTAAAAGCATAAATAAAAAGCTAACGTGAAATATCAAAACGGGTAGTTTTTCATTTCTGAAAAGGTCGTATCTAAAAAGATTGTAAGCTAAATTTATACCCAAAAGCACCTGCACTAGAGCAAACCAGCTCGCGCCGTAAACCGCAGCCCACGCGCTTTTGGTATCGTAGTAGCTTTCTATTATCGTCGCTGCGCCGCTAGCAACCGCAAATATTATCAGTAAAACAATCGCCGAGGTCATACTAAAAAATATGGACTTTAATTCACTCAAAATTTATCCTTAAAAATGCAAAATCGAAAACAAAGTGTGCATTATAGTAACATTTTTTAAATAATTTTACTTTTGATCGCCCGTTTTCGGTAAAGCCGCATCCCTAAATAAATTTAGCATAAACTCAAATTCGCTAAAGCCGTCCGCGCCCAAAAAGTGCCCGCCTTTTTCAAAGATATCTGGCATTACGCCTAAATTTCTCGCGACCTTTAGGCTAAGCTCGCAAGGCACGATATAGTCGTCTTTTGCGGCTATTACTTTTATTAAATTCGCCGCTAATTTTATCTTTTTGTAGGCGTTTTGGGGCTCGCAAAACTCATCTAAAATCGCAAATTCCTTAATCGGCTCGTCAAACGGCGATATGAGGATTAGACCGCCGAATTTGGGCAAATTTGCAAAACCGCTAAGAAAATTTAGGCTAGTTATCGTGCCCAGGCTGTGAGCGATGATAAATGAATTCTCTCCCAAATTTACGTTTTGCTTCATCGTTTCTAGCCACTCGTTTAGCTTTGGCGTTTGCGGGTTTGGCATCTTTAAAATTTCCACCTCGGCAAGGCCGCGCATCTTTTCTTTAAACCAAGAAAACCAGTGGCTTTGCGGCGAGGCGTCGTAGCCGTGAATTATATAAATTTGCTTTTTCATTAATTTTGCCTTTTTAAAAAAATACGCGAATTATATACAAATAAAATTAAAATAATTTTTGGCAAAAATCGCAAGAGTTATTTTTAAATTATAAATTTAAGCAAACGGTAGCTCAAATATCATTATCTGTTAAAATTTGATATTTGTAAATTCGGCAAATTTGAAGTTAAATTTAAATTATTTCCCTAAAAAACGGATATTAGTTATCAATTAAAATTTATATTGATATAAAGATTTTACGTATAATTTACATTGATTATTTAAGATTTCATCAAATTTATTTCAAAAAGGGAGAAAAAATGGATACTTCGAGGCGAAATTTCTTAAAAGCGTCCACCGCCACGGGCTTGCTTGCGATGACGTATGCGCCGGGCACCCTGGGCGCGGTCGGCGCTAAAGCGCTAGAAGGCGGCGACAGAAGCGTATTTAGCTTTTGCGAGATGTGCTCTTCTCGCTGTCCTATCGAGGCCAAGGTCGTAGACGGCAAAAACGTCTTCATCCAAGGCAATGGCAAGGTAAGCGGCACGGCGACTTCCGTGTGCGCAAGGGGCGGCAGCGGGCATAACCAGCTCTACGATCCGCAGCGTCTTGTTAAGCCTCTCATCAGAGTAGGCGAGCGCGGCGAAAACAAATGGCGCGAGGCAAGCTGGGACGAGGCGCTTGATCTTGTGGCTAAGAAAATGCTAGAAATCAAGGAAAAATACGGTCCCGAGAGCTTCGTGTTTACGGCAAAATCGAGCCAAACGCACAAGCTAATGACGACCTTTGCCAGCGCATACGGCTCGCCTAATTGCTTCTCGCACCTGTCCTGTTGTCCCGTGACGTATCAGATGGTTTGTACGCATATGTACGGAGATGCGAAGCTAAAAAGGGACTTCGGCAACGCAAAATACGTCGTAAATTTCGGGCACAATCTCTTTGAAGGCATCGTCATCGCT
>CAUQCZ010000077.1:0-5686 GCA_963516335.1 uncultured Campylobacter sp.
TCCTTAGCGCGATAAACGGCTACGGCATAGATAACGTCCGTATCGTCCTGGACGCCAACGAAGTTCCTGTCATGGACGGCTCGGCGATAAGCTACTGCATGATGCTGGATGAAGCCGGCACGGCGGAGCTTGACGCGGACAAAAAAGTAATCGTAATCAAACGCCCGGTAGAAGTAAACAAAAACGGAAAATTCGCCAGAGTAACGCCGTCAAATAATCCAAAATTCGACTTTACGATCAAATTTGCCCACCCGATAATAGGCGAGCAAAATTACGTGTTTGAGTTTAGCAAACAAGCTTACATCGAGGAGATCGCGCGCGCTAGGACGTTTGGATTTTTAAAAGACGTGCAGATGCTAAGGGCGCAAAATTTAGCCCTCGGCGGAAGCTTAGACAACGCCGTAGTTATCGACGATAATAAAATTTTAAATCCTGAAGGTCTGCGCTTTGAAAACGAATTTGTTCGTCATAAAATTTTAGACGCTATCGGCGATCTAAGCCTGATGGGTGCGCCTTTGATGGCTGACTATACGAGCTTTGCGGGCAGCCACGAGCTAAACCACGAGCTAACGCTAGCTATCCTAAGCGACGATAAAAACTACGAAATCGTCATGCTAAAAGGCGATTTCGCGCGCGAGTACCAAAAGGTATTTGCATAAAAAATATCCAAATTTTAGTTATCGCTCTTAGCTCGCCGCTAATCGTCGGCATTTATGACAAAAACGGCGAGCTTATACAGCAAATCTCTAGCGAAGAAAAATCCGACGTCTCTCTCGTAAAAATAATGGATGATATTTTAAACGGCGGTAAATTTAATCTACAAAAAATTATCTACGCAAACGGCCCGGGAAGCTTTATGGGCGTAAAAGTCGCTTACGTCGTTTTAAAGACGATTAGCATCGTAAAAGAGTGCGAATTTTACGCGGTTAGCGGTTTTGAGCTAAACGGGGGGGCGCCGATACGGGCAAATAAAAACTTAAGCTTCGTAGATACGCCCGAGGGCGTCAAGCTACAAAAAGCGCAAGCGGGCGAGTTTAGCTTGCCGCAAAATTTAGCCGTTTTAAATCTAATTTTAGATACTCTACCAAATTACGTTATACAAGCCGTTTAGGAGATTTTTTGCAAATTTTAGTTCCCGCCACGAGCGCAAACATCGGTCCCGGTTTTGACGCCCTAGGACTTGCCCTAGAGCTACGCAACACAGTCGAGATAACGAGGGCAAACTTCGCCTCCGTGAGCATTTTGGGCGAAGGAAAAGACAACGCTCTTCTTAAAAAAAACAACATTTTTTTATCTATTTTCAATGAAATTTACGTCAAACTAACGGGCAAAAAAGATACTTTTCGCATGATTTTTACCAATCAAATCCCGTTTTCTCGCGGCCTTGGAAGCTCCTCTGCAGTCATCACTTCCGCCATCGCAGCGGCTTATGCGGCGGCTGGATTTAAGGCGGATAAAAGCGTGATTTTAAACCAAGCGCTAGTTTACGAAAATCACCCCGACAACATCGCTCCGGCTACGCTTGGCGGTTTTGTTAGCTCCGTCGTTGAAAACGGCAAAGTAAAATCTCTAAAAAAACCTTTAAGCACCGATATAAAAGCCGTCGTGGTGATCCCTGATAAACCGATGAGCACGAACGAATCTCGCGCCAAGCTACCTAAAAATTTCACTATGGGCGAGTGCGTTAGCAACCTCTCTCACGCCGCATTTCTGACGGCTTGCTTTTTTAGCGAAAATTACGAGCTTTTAAGGACGGCGGCAAAAGACGTCATGCACGAGCAAATCCGCATGCAAAGCCTGCCTGAGCTCTTTGAAGTGCGCAAGATAGCCTACGAAAACGGCACTCTTTTAAGCACGCTTTCAGGCAGCGGATCAAGCTTTTTAAATATCGTTTATGCCGGCGATGCGGCAAATTTAAAACAAAAACTGCAAGATAAATTTAAGAGCTTTCGGGTTGAAATTTTTAATTTCGACAACGACGGGATAAAAATCCTACAAAGCTAAAAAAAAGCTAAAAGAAGTTATAATAATGGCTCAAAAATTTATCCCTATCAGGACGTGCGTGGTCTGCAAAAAGCGCTTTGAACAGCAAATTTTGCGTAGATACAGACTGATAAATTCTTCGCTATTTTTTGGAAACGGAAACGGACGCAGCTTTTATCTTTGCGAAGAATGTCTAAAAAAAGACGAGAAAATTTTAAGAAAATCGCTCGGAAGAGTCGCAGGCAACTTTATCGCGACGCTACAAAACGGGCAAAATTTAAAGGAGATACTCTTAAATGGGGACTGTTCGAATTTCAGAGATAGCAAATGAGCTCGGCTACAATAGCAAAGAGGTTTTAGAAAAGGCTATTGAGCTTGGGCTAAAGGTCAAAACGCACTCAAGCGGCGTTAGTCCTGAAGAAGCGGCGGCGCTATACACCTACATCCAAACCGGCGAGATCCCCGAAGCTCTCAAGAAAAAACCGGAAAAGAAAAAACCGACCGTCAAAAAGGCGGAAACCAAAGAGAGCAAAGAGGAAAAAGAAAGCAAACCTAAAGAGGCAAAAAAACCAAGCGCCGCAAAAGAAGAAAAGCCTTTGCCGAAAGAAAAAATAGAAACAAAAAACGACGAAAAATCCGAAAAAGAACAAAAAACAGTCACTCAAAAACCGGCAGAAAAAGCGCCAGAGCCAAAAACGCAAGTAGCACCAAAAGAGGAGCCAAAGGCCGAGCATACAGCCGCCGAGCCGGTCCAGCCAAAAGAGAGCCTAGCCGACGTTAGTCTGCAAAAAAGACGCGGTCTAGTCATCGTAAAAAAGAAAAAAGACGAGCAGCCCGCACCTAAAGCAAGCGAGAGAAAAGAGTCTGCGCCGCCGCTAAATTTGGAAAGTATGTTTAAATTTAGCGACGAAAAAATTGAGCGCAAAAAGAAAAAAGAGAAAAAACCGGTCATCGCAACTAAAAAAGACGGCGCTACAAAGATGGATCTACTAGGCGACCGCGACATGGCCGACATCGTGATAGACGATGAGGACGTGGTTATATTGCCTGATTTTTCAGTGCGAACTCAAACTCCGGAGCCTCAAAAAACAAAACAACCGACAAATACGGGCTACAAGCCGGTGCTAAATAACTCGGTAAGTTCGTTTCTAGAGCAAGGTACCGCGCGTAGGCCTCGCAAAAAACATAAAAAATCGCAACGCGCCGACCATAACGGCGAAGCGGTAACCTACGTCGAGATACCAAAAGAGATCCGCCTATACGAATTTGCCGACAAAATCAACAAGCAACCGAGCGAAGTCATCGGCAAGCTCTTTATGCTGGGTATGATGACGACTAAAAACGATTTTTTAGACGAGGATGCGATAGAAATTTTAGCCGATGAGTTCGGTATCGAGGTAAATATCGTCGATACGCAAGAAGCATTTGACTACGTTAAAGCCTACGACGAAGAAGAGGAGCAGCTGGATGATGCAAATTTGACCGTCCGCGCTCCGGTTATAACCATCATGGGCCACGTCGACCACGGCAAAACCTCTCTACTAGACTACATCAGAAGCTCGCGAGTAGCAGCAGGCGAAGCTGGCGGTATCACGCAGCACGTAGGCGCCTATATGGTAAATAAAAACGGCAAAAACATTACCTTTATCGATACTCCGGGCCACGAGGCTTTCACAGCTATGCGCGCTAGAGGAGCCAAGATCACCGATATCGTTATCATCGTGGTCGCAGCCGACGATGGCGTAAAACCGCAGACCAAAGAGGCCGTGAGCCACGCAAAAGCCGCCGGCGTACCGATCATCATCGCGATAAACAAGATGGATAAAGAGGCCGCAAACCCCGACAAAGTAAAAAGCGAACTAGCCGAACTAGATATCCTATCTACAGACTGGGGCGGCACGTACGAGTTCGTACCGATCTCCGCAAAAACTGGTATGGGTATAGACGATCTGCTTGAGATCGTACTCTTGCAAGCTGAAATTTTAGAACTAAAAGCAAACGCAAAAGCAAACGCAAAAGCGGCCATAATAGAAAGCTCGCAGCAAAAAGGCCGCGGTCCGGTAGCTACCGTTATAGTTGAAAACGGCACTCTAAAAGTCGGCGATATCGTGGTCGCAGGCGTCGCGTACGGTAAGATAAGAAGCATAACCGACGATCAGGGCAAAATTTTAAAAGAGATAAAACCGGGCGAATGCGGCGTGATAATGGGCCTTAGCGAAATTCCAGAAGCCGGCGAAACGCTAATAAGCGTCAAAACCGACAAAGAAGCTCGCGAGTACGCACAGAAAAAAGCAGAATACCTACGCCAAAAAGAGCTTAGCAAGACGACGAAAGTAAGCTTAGAAGAGCTTAGCGAAAAGATAGCCGAGGGCGAGCTAAAATCGCTCCCCGTCATCGTAAAAGCCGACGTGGGCGGCTCGTTAGAAGCCATCAAGGCAAGCCTAGAAAAACTTCGCAACGACGAGATAAAAGTAAATATCATCCATTCGGGCGTGGGCGGCATAACTCAAAGCGACGTAGAGCTAGCCAGAGCGAGCGAAAACTCCGTGATTTTAGGCTTTAACATCAGGCCGACTGGCGAAGTTAAAGAAAAAGCCAAAGAAAGCGGCGTAGAGATCAAAACCTACAACGTCATCTATAACCTGATCGACGACGTCAAGGCGATCCTAAGCGGCCTAATGTCGCCTGTCATCCACGAGGAGCAGCTCGGCCAAGCACAAGTACGCCAAGTCATCAACGTCCCTAAAGTGGGCGCGATCGCAGGCTGCGTGGTGACCGAAGGCACGATAAACCGCGGCGCGAAAATCCGCCTCATCAGAAACGGCGTGGTCGTGCACGAAGGTACGGTAAGCTCGCTAAAACGCTTCAAAGACGACGTGAGAGAGGTTGCGCGCGGCTTTGAGTGCGGCGTGGGCATCGACGGCTACAACGACATCAGAGAAGGCGACTACATTGAGAGCTTTAAAGAAGTAGAGGAGCAAGCTAGCCTATGAATCCCTCGGAGATAAAACGCCTGCGCACGCAAAGCGTGTTAAAAGAGCTACTACCCGAAGCTCTATCTACGCTTGAGGACGAGCTTTTGCGCGGGCTTTGCGTGACCGACGTCGAGTGTAAAAAGGGTAGATACGACGCGTTCGTATACCTTGATAAGATGATGTTTGACGAGCGCGAACAGGCCTATATACTAGACCGCCTAAAGCGCGTATCTAAGCACCTGCAAAACCACTGTATGGCGGCCGAGGGCTGGTATAGGGCGCCGAATTTTCACTTTAAATTCGACGATAGGCTCGAGTACCAAAACCACATGGACGATTTGTTTGAAAAAATCTCAGAGGATCTAAACAAAAATGCAAAATCTTGAAAATCTGATCTCGCAGTACGGCGTGCAGCTCTACGACGTCGAGGTCGCTAACGAAAACGGCAGAGCCATTTATAGGATCTACATCACAAAGCCAGGCGGCGTAAATTTGGACGACTGCGAAAAGGTTTCGCGCCTACTCTCGCCGATATTTGACGTCGAGCCGCCTCTTAGCGGGGACTACGTGCTAGAGGTTAGCTCGCCCGGGCTTGAGCGAAAGCTAGAAAAACCAAGCCATTTTATCTCAAGCGTCGGAGAACTAGCCAAAATCTCAGCTGAAGTAGACGGCGAAAATAAAAAGCTAAAAGGCAAAATTTTATCCGCCGACGACGATGAGATCTCGCT
>CAUQCZ010000078.1:0-5641 GCA_963516335.1 uncultured Campylobacter sp.
AGTTAAAGATAGAAAATGAACCTCTTTGGCTTTGTGAAGGAGATATTTTGATTAAAAAAAGATAATCTAGCAAAATAGATACGATGAGAGATACATCCCAAGTATCTTAGCATCAGCAGCTGGAAAACAGAACCATTCCGGGATAATAAATTTTACGGAATCACCTCAGGAAAATCAACTAAATGAACGCCCTACAAAAAAGATTAGAAGAAATAGGAACCGAGCCTCATGAAAACGGCTTGCGTGACGCAATAGTATATGAAGATGCAAAAGACCAATGTTATTGGATTTATAACCACTATTCTCATTGCGAATGGCTTAAGCACTATATGGTGCGCTATGCGGGAGTTAGCCGAGAAGAAGCTACTGAGAAATTAGCTCAAAATAGCCTGTTTACAGCCCCGCCTAAAGACCTTGAGAATTTATTTTTCATTACGCATGAGCTTACCTATCATTACGCAATGGAGATAGCCAAAGGGCGTATGTATTGGCAGGACGCAACGCCCTGCGATACTAATGATTTTCAAGAAGAACACGATGCTTGGTACGAACAAACCAAAGAAAAACATCGCCTAAATGAAGAATACGAGATGATTAAATTTAAAGACTAGGTTTGGGGAAAATAAAAGCAAGCAAAGAATGCTAAATAAGCTAGGTAAATTTAAGCTCTCGTTTAAAAAGCCGCCGTCTTTGCGCTAGCTCAAATTTTACGTCCTGACGTTGGCCTAAACAAAACAAGCTTAAACGAACGGGCAGGGCGCAAAACTATTCCCCGCAGGCTAAGACGGGGCAAGTAAGCTAAAACTACACTCCTAGCTGCGCCTTTACCTCGTCGCTAGCCATCTCGATACTCCACGCAGGCTCCCACACGAGGTCTATCTCGCACTCTTTTACGCCGTCGACATTCAGCACCGCCGTCTCTACCCAGCCCAGTATCATCTCATGCAGCGGGCATGAGCGCGTAGATAGCGTCATCGTGACCTTTGCTTTGCCGTTCTCGTCGCAAACCGCGTCGTAAATCAGCCCCAAGGATACGATGTCAAAGCCCACCTCGGGATCGACGATGTTTGAGAGCGCGTCGTAGATTTTTTCTTTCATTTTTCTTCCTTTACTCCAAATTTCGTAAATTTAAAAACATTTATCATATTTATCGCGACTAAAACGATACTAACGAGCAGGCTAGCCACGCCGCAGTGCGCGAGCGATTTTATCTCAAGCCAGACGCCAAGCTCGTAGAGCACAAGCCCGATGGCGTTAAAGCCGATGCCGATATATGCGGGCTTTTTAAGGATCATCTGATCTAGTAGCGGCACTTTTGTCTTACCGACAAAGGGCGCTACGTAGTGATACCAGATGAGAAACGGCGCGATCTTGTAAAGATGAGCCGCGATGAAGGCGAATAAAAAGCCGTAAATCAGCATAAACACCGCCATATCGTATCTATCCGCCGCAATCAATACGCAAAAAAGTACGAAGGCCGCGAGCGAAAGAGCGATATTGACGTTCCAGTAGTCGTATGCTTTGCGAACGCGCTTTTTTAGGATATGTAGCGCCTCGGCGACAAAGCAAACGATCGCTGCTCCAAACGCAAAGTACGCATAAATTTCGCTAAAAAAGAGCAAAATGCCAGCAAAAATATAAAACCCGAAGGCAAATTTGCTAAGTGTAAATTTTAGATCGTGCGCCAAGGCAAACATCGGTAGCAGCACGGTCGCCACGCCTACGATGATGAAAAAAACAAAGCCGAGTACGAAATAGACGTGAAATTTAAGCGCAAACATAAAATCCATCGGCAAAGTGCCAGAAAGTATCATCAAAAGGCAAAATCCAAGCGAGATGCCAGCGAGTAAAAATATCGCCGAAACAAAAAGCATAAACGCCGCAAAGCTCTTTTTTTCATTATCCATAAAGCTAACGATATAGGTCGTGCCGAAAAACAGCAGCGCTAAAAAAAGCGCCATACCGCCGCCATGTAAAAAGCCGGTCTTGCCGCTGATCATCCCGTAGCCCATCGCAGCGATTCCTACGCAGTAGACGGCTAAATTTAGCATCGCGCCCTTGATCGTCGAAAACGGCTTTTCTAAAATCACCGAAGTGAGCTGATAAAGCGCGCCGATGATGATGCTCATAACAAAGCCGACGAAAAATACGTGTAAAAATCCCGCCGTCTCAAGCCCCGCGATCGTCTCAAAATCCGCCGCGAAAAAGGCGGGAATGCTCGCGATCAAAAAACAAATGCCCGCGATAAAGTAACCGCCCACTAGCTTAAAAGGCGGCGCAAAGGTGTTTAAAAGCATAGCTTATCTTAGTGGCAAAGGCTTGTGTCTACGTTTTTGACGTCCGCGCCTTGCTTTAGGCTAAAGGTCATCTTGACCGCCCCACCCTCTAAATCCTCGCGATTGATGTCAAACTGCTCCGCAATTTTAGGGATTAGTCCGGCAGGAAATTTGTGATTTACCATCACGATTTTGGTGTTTTGGTTTGCAAATTTAATCGCTACCAGCGCATTTACCATAGGCTCGGGCGGCACGCACGGACGGCTGTCAAAACCGACGAAATCCACGCCGCCTTGGCTATATCTATAAAATGGCACCGTCGCGCCTTCGGCGTTAAACTGCTCGGCACCTTTGAAAAAATCGCTCATTTTTTATCCTTGTTTTAAATTTGGATAATTATACTCTTATTTTGCGCGCGGGCGTCTTGACCTTGCTTAAGTAGTTTGGATTAACATACTGCAACATAAAATAAATAAAATCTCAATTTATTTTAAGCGGGGGATAAAATACGCCTACAAATTTAACGTAAAGGATAAAAATGAGTTTATATCTTGCTTTAAAAGATAAGCTTCCAAACGATGCTTTTTATATGAAGGATAAGCTAGACGGCTTAAGCGACGACAAGGCAAGAGCCGTATCGATACTAAATTAAAAAGCCCGGTAGTAGGCCTGGCGCTTGGACTTTGCTTTGGGACTTTCGGCGTGGATAGATTTTATAAAGGTGATATTTTGCTAGGCGCTTTAAAGCTTATAACGCTCGGCAGCCTCGGTTTTTGGGCGTTAGCGGATTTATATTTCGTCTATAACGGTATCAAAAAAGATAATCTAGAACTATTAAATTCAGCTATCATGTAAAAAATGAAAAATATACTGCTAATAAATGAATTAAAATCAAGGCTACCGTCAAATTTATATACCGAGCTCGTGATGAGTAAAAGGCTTGAGGAGCTAGACGATGCCCAAAGCTCGCAGCTAGTAGCTGATGCGTCGTATATGAAGAAGCCGACTTTAGTTTGGGTTTTTGCTCTGTTGTTCGGGTGTTTTGGAGGGCATAGATTTTACGTAAACAGCCCGGCAATCGGCATTGTTTTTATAGTGCTTACGTTTTTGGTATTTGCCGCAGCCATTCCTCGTCTAGACTCCGGCATAGACAATTTATTTACGCTTATTTTGTTAGCCGCGATCATAGACGGCGTGCTGCTATCTAAAAAAATAGCGGCTAAAAACTACGAAAAAGTAGCGCATATACTAGAGAAGAATGCCCATTAAGCAGCTTAGTAAATTTTCAAAATATAGCTTGTATTTGGTAACGGATAAATTTAACTCGCTAAACGAGAGACAGCAAGGGGCGTTAAATTTAACCGACTTTAAAAATCTGTTTGTCGCGCTTGCTTTGGGGTTATTTTTAGGAGTGATTGGAGCCGATAGTTATATTGGCTCTATCGGTATCGGTGCTTTAAAGGCGCTTGCGCTATTTTTTATATTTGCGGCAATCGGCATCATAGAGGCGGTTTATGAGGGCAAAGCGATGAGCGATAGCGAGTATATCGTCGCTCTAAGCATTGCCGGGCTTGTTTTAATGTTTTATTTTGTCTTAGCAGTCGTTGATGCATTTTTATCTTTTAAAGCTTGCAAAGAGAAAAATTTACAAACTCTCGTCGAAATTTTAGAAATTTATAAATAAAATCTCGCCTAAAAATAAACCGAGTCGCTGTTAAGATAAAATCAAAAGTAGACCCGAAAAGGCGCCGAATTTATCGCTGAGCGGTAGCGACGGTAACTAACCATCTTACCGCCTTAGCAGTACTGCTTGTAGCCTTTATCGCAGAGCAGTTTTTTGCCCTCTTGTTTTAGGATTTCGTTTTTACTTTCGCCCCTATAGGTCGAGTTTTGGTCGCTACCGACCTTTTGTCCGTTTACATAGATGTCTGCTGCAAACAGTCCCGTCAAAAATGCTAAAAAAATCAAAATTTGCTTCATAAGTCGCTTTCAATTAAATTTAATCTCCAAGATGTAAGCAAATCGCAGTCCAAATTTAAGGGCAAGAGCGTAAAATTTAGGATTTAAACTTGCGATAAATTTTAAACCTTAGCGTCATTTTTGAAAAACGACGTATGTAATGTAAATTTGCTACCGCCTGTAGTGGTTCATGCTTCTATGCTTTTAAATTTATAAATTTACGCGTCGCTTAAATTTGATATACTCGTACTTGCCGTAGACTGGCTCGGTTACGCCTAGGCCGCGCCGGTCTAAAAATCTCCTTGTAACTCTTTGGCTTTGCTCATTCGTTTAAGATATCGCTTGTATTAAATTTTATATTTTTATATCGAGGCGTATCTGCGGCGTATCTGTGCGAAAGCATTTTAATTTAGCCCGTAATTGCTAAGATCCATAAAATCTGCCTTGTCATAGATGCCGCATCCGCCTTCTATGCTATCTTAAAACATCGGCGTATTTTTTTACCTTCGTTAATCTAATTGCAAAGCGGACTAAATACACGCTTTGCAAAGCGCTCCGTAGTAGCCGACTACCGCTAGTGCGTTTCACTCTCATAGGTGACGCGTCCGTCCAGATGAGGTTATTTTGCAGCTTAGCCGTGGCCAGGTATAAAGCGCATGGACTATTTGCAATCCAAATTAATTACGCCGTAACCGCACAAGCTTTGACGAAAAATAAGATAAATTTTATCGTTCGTGCGGCGTAATAGACTAAAATTCAGCTCGACCTTCTATACTTTATCGGCTCTTTGGCTGCTTTTTGCGTGCGTCAAGTAGGGTGGTATATTTGCCACCCCATAAATTTAACTCGTTTGTTTTGATTTTGTATGCGTCTTATATTTGCCGTCTGGGTCGGTAAAGCTATGTTCGTAAAAATTTTAACTTTTAAAAAGCGTTTGCATTTGTTTAAGGCGGGCTTAGTAGGACTCTTGGTTTAAGGCATTTGGCATGCGCTTTCTTTTGGGTTTTGCAGATTACGGAATTTTATCAAGGAGCGTTAAATTTTAAGATTAATTATTTTTGATTTGCGCTACGCAATGCTGTATGATTAAATTTAGAAAGGATTGGAAGACCAATCCTTTTGTTAATCCATCTGATTTCTGATGTAAGTCGGAGCGTCCAATACTGCAGATGCCTCTTCGCTGTTGTAGCCGCCGCTTACTTTTAGCTGACTTATTCTTTGTTCTAGGTATGGATTTCTAGAGTTTAAAGATGCTTGACTGGGAGTAGGTGCCGGAGCAGGAGCTGTTTCCTCCTTGCCTTTAAAACCGGTTGCTATGATGGTAACTTGAACTTTATCCTCCATACTCTCGTTGCTCGTAGTGCCTAGTATGATGTCGGCATTGTCATCTACGCACGCTCTAATGA
>CAUQCZ010000079.1:0-5612 GCA_963516335.1 uncultured Campylobacter sp.
CGAGTGCGAGGCTGTCCTTACCACCGCTAAGACCGAGCAAAATTTTATCCCCGCCGCGCACCATGCGGTATCTGGCGTTGGTCTGCCCGACCTGGCGTAGCAGCCGCTTGCTAAGCTCTATCATAGCCGCTCGATCATCGCGAGCATGAACTGCGCGCTCACGTTTGCCGAGTCTTGTAAAAATTTATCGAAGTCAAACTCCGCGCTGCCGCCCGCCTCGTCGCTGATGGCGCGAAGCACGAAAAACGGCACGCCCAGACTCTCGCAAACTAGCGCCACGCTAGCGCCCTCCATCTCGGCCGCATCGGCTTTGAAAGTCGCTTTTAACCACTCTTTTTTAGTATTATCGCAGATAAACTGATCGCCCGTGGCTATGATGCCACCTTTTAACTCGATGCCTTTTTCGGCCGCGACGCTAGAGGCTAACGCATTTAGTGCGTCGTCGCTTTTGATAAAGATGCTGGTCTCGGGCACGTAGCCGTGCGGGTGCCCAAACGCCGTGATATCGACGTCGTGTTGCACGAGGCTGGTAGCATAGAGCATATCGCCGATTTTCAAATTTGGATTTAGCGCGCCTGCGACGCCGGTAAAAAGTAGCTTCCTGGCGCCGAATTTCTCGATCATCGCGCTTGCGGTCAGAGCGGCGTTTACCTTGCCGATCTTGGAGTAGGCGATCACGAGCTCTTTACCGCCGAAATTTGCGAGGTAAAATACGTTATTTGCGTGCTTAACCTCTTTGTAATCCTTGATGCGCTCAAGCAGAGGAGCGACCTCCTCGCGCATCGCGCCTAAGATCGCTATCATTTAAGCTCCTTTAAAAGCTCTTCAAGGCTGCTAAGATCGGTGACGCTAAAAGTCGGCTTCTCGGTGATTTTTTTGTTGATGCCTTTTAGCACGCTACCGCCGAACTCCACGAATATATCGACCTTGTTTTCGACGCTTTTGATGCTTTGTTTGTATAAAACGGGGCTAACGAGCTGAGCTTTTAGCAAATTTAGCGCTTCGTCTTTCGTGCCGTAAGGCTTCGCCGATGCATTTGAAACGACCGGGTCAAATTTAGCGGCTAACGCTGGCTCTAGCTGCGCCGTTAGCTTCTCGCTCGCATTTTTCAAAAGCGGGCAGTGGCTGATGACGGACATATTTAGAGGCAGTACGCGCTTAGCGCCCGCTTCTTTAAACGCCGACTCAAATTTGGCGATGTCCTCTTTTAGTCCCGCGATCACGATCTGACCGTCGCAGTTGTAGTTCGCGGCGTAAATTTGATGGCCGTCCGCCTGAGCGTTTTTGCAAATTTGCTCGACCGTCTCGTCGCTAAGGCCCAAAATAACGCTCATCGTTACGTCTTTACCCGCACAGTCCTCTTGCATAAATTTACCGCGCAAATTTACGATCCTAAGCGCACCCGCAAAATCAAACGCTCCGCTAACCGCAAGCGCGCTAAACTCGCCCAAAGAGTGCCCAAGCGCAAATTTCGGCCTTAAATTTACGCTTTGCTTTAGCGCGAGATAGCACATAAGCGAGTTTAAGACGATGGCAGGCTGGGTAAATTCGCTCCTATTTATGAGGTCATTTTCGTTGAAAAGTAGATTTGAAAAGTCGATTTTTAGGCTGTCGCTTGCATTTTGCAAAAGCTCGGCGGCCGGGCGGAAATTTTCGTAAATTTCCTTACCCATACCGATGCTTTGCGAGCCTTGTCCGGGAAATATAAACGCTGCTCTCATCTAGGCTCTCTTAGTGGCAGCCGCATCCGCCATCGCCGTGATGGTGATCGTGGTCATGGTGTCCATGTCCGCAGCATCCGCCATCGCCGTGATGATGGTCGTGATCGTGTCCTCCGCATCCGCATGCGTGAGCGCCGGCTACCATGCCAGTAGCTATCTCGTCCGGCGTAGCGTCGCGTTTGTCGAAAATTTGAACCTTAAACTCCAAATCTTTGCCCGCGTAAGGGTGGTTAAAATCAACCGTCACATCATCTTCGCCGATAGATTTTACTATCACGCGTACGCTCTCGCCGTGCTCGCCTTGACCAAAAAGCTCCATACCTTCTTTTAGCTCGATACCTGCAAATTGCTCTTTAGGTAGCATCTGAACGGCGCTAGAGTCGTACTCGCCGCAAGCTTGCGCAGCCGGGATAACGATAACCTTCGTTTCGCCTTTGTTTAGTTTTAGAATCTCTTCCTCTAACTTCTCAATGATATGACCGCGACCCGTTAAAAAGGAAATCTCTTGCCCTACTTGCATATTGGACTCTAAAATTTCGCCTGTTTTTGCATCTTTTAGCTCATAAAACATAGCTATAACTTGTTCTTTCACGTTTTTCTCCTATTGTATGAAAATAACGTGATTATATCGTTAAATTTATTAAAAAAGTTTTAGTTTCGAGTGGGTGCAGCTTTGGCTTCTTTGCTGTCGGGATAGCCTAGTTTTAGCGCTTTGTAAAATTTATTCGCACTAGCCGTGTCTTTTATCTTATCAAAGCTGATAGCTGTGTGATAAAGAAGTTTTGGGGTATAGTCGGCTTTGTCGTATAGCTGAATGCTCTGCTGATAGTATTTTATAGCGTTGTTATAGGCTTTTTGCTGGTATGCTATCTCACCGAGATAAAAATTTGCCATTGCAGGCTTATGATCTTTGCTTAAAAGATACTCGTATCTAGCTTTCGCATCGTCGAGTTTACCTGCGTCAAATAGCTTTTTAGCTTCGCTTGCCACATCTTGATTTTTTTGTTTAGTAAAATCAGTCTTTGGAGTTTGCGACTCGGCGACCGGGCTATTGCTATCTACCGGTTTGTCTTCATCGTTTTTTTTTGTGGTAGTAGGCGCTACGTTGCTCTTATCTATCAAAGCACCCATATCTTTAAGGGCTTTGGTGATTTTAGCATTATTGGCTTCTTGTATTTTTCGACTTTCTTCTACGTATTTTTTAAGCTCGTCAAAATCGCTTTTTGCGGTAGAATTTCCGTCATTTCCCTCAAGATCGTTTAGTCTTTTTTCTATCCTAGATATTCTTGAATTTAGCCCGTCTAACACACTTTGCAAACCTTCTAGGCGCTCTTGCATAGCATTTAAATTTGACTCGACGTCGCCCATATTTCTACTTAAATTTTCTACGTTTTGTTTGTTTTTTAGAAACGTTTTTTCATTATCAGTCAAACCATATGGACTAGAACTATCTAAATTTCCAGCATCAAATACCGAAATTTCATTAGAAGCAGAATAAGAAAGCGTGACTCCCGCAAAAAGAGCCACGATAGTTTTTAAATTTGTCATAAATCTAAATTATGGAAGAACTTTAAATTCAGCGCGTCTGTTTTGAGCGTCGCAAGCCTTTGATTTATCTGTGCAAACGGGATTGCTTTCGCCGTAACTTACAACCATTATTCTATCTGCGTTAACGCCTTGTTTTACTAGAGCGTCTTTGGCAGCTTTCGCTCTTTTTAGACCAAGCGCATAGTTGTACTCATCGGTGCCCCATTCGTCGCAGTTACCTTCTACTTTTACAGAAAGGCTTTGAGCATCCGCTTGATTAAACAAGCCTGCATTTGTATTGATAACAGGCTGCATATCGCCTTTGATATTAAATTTATCAAAGTCGAAATATACAGTTTGAACTTGACCTTCGATGCTTGAGATTAACTGTTGTAATCTCTCGCTATCGCTCATCATATTATCGCTTGAGTTCATACCGCTCGTGTTTTGATTAGCATCAGCGCTCATATCAACTTCAGGGGTTTTAGAGCTACAACCGCTCAACAATAAAGCTGCCACAGCAGCAGAAGCTAAAACTACTTTTTTCATTTTCATCCTTTTTATAAGATTTAATCGCTATTATATCATAAAATTTACTAAATATTACCAATCAATCGACTGAATTTTACCGATTTTTAATGGAAATTGAAAACTTTTGTTCTCGTTCACGCGAATTATACCTAAAGAACTCTGCCCGCCGAGCTCTTTTATAAACACTACGCTTTGTCCGTCGCTAGAAAATCTAGGATACAAATTTTTTCCGCTTGCGGTAAGCTGTCTAATGTAATCGGTTTGAGTAGAAATCATATAGATATTAAAATCCCTCGTGCCAAAACTGCTCTTGCCGTCTTCCCTACTTGAATAAACTATATAGTTTTGATAAGTGCTGACGGAGTTGTTATTTTTACCGTGAAAAACCATCTGCTCAAAACCGCTTCCGTCGACGTTTTGAGCAAAAACATTCGGATAGCCGAGCCTATCTGAAACAAAAACTACGCGCCTATCTCCGTCTACGAAATTGCCGTTAACGTCGATACCGCTGTAGTTTGTTATCTGCGATAATCTTCTTGAATTTAAATCATATATATAGATATCGGGCTGATCTTGAGGCGCCATAGTTAGCAAAATTTTATCGCCGTTTTGACTAACGTCGGAGGCTATAAGCATACCGCCCTTGCTATCTAAAATTTTAGTTTTTTGGCCGCTTGCGACGTCGTACCTATATAGCACTAAATTTTTACCGCTATAATCAGAGTAGTAAAACGCTCTCTGGTCGGCTCCTATCCATTTAGGAAATATGTTTAAACCGCCGCGTACAAGTACTTTTTGATAGGTTAGAGTATAGTCGGCTATAACGATCTCGCTTTGTTTTGAGCCTGTTCCCTTAGCGAAAATGATAAATTTCTCCATCCAATTAACCGGAGGCATTTTTAGCTCGTTAATAAGCTCTACTATCGCTTTATGCGCGATAAACGGATACTTTGCTCCGTCGTTCATATTATAAATTTTCTCGTACTGGGTGGCTGCCGTTTTGGCATTTATAAGCTTAACTCTTAAAGTAAGAGGCGAATTTGGCGAGCCTTCAAGCGCGTATCTAAAAATTAGTTGCGCGCCCTTTTCGCTCATAACGTTCGTATTTGAGTCGCCTTCATAACTACTTGCAACATATTCGTCCACGACCTCAAAATCAGAGCTTACCTTTAGATCTCCCAGCATAATTTTATGAAATTTGCCCTTAAAAGCTTGATCTCCGACGGCCGTAGTGGCGTCTTGAAGCACTATTTTTGGTAGGGCCATGCCTTTATTAACAATAGATATTGTTGCATCGGTAGCAAACAAACCTATAACCAAACTAAGCAATATGATAATTTTTTTCATACACTTTCCTTTTTAAATTTTTATTGTATTTCTAATTTATCCACTAGATCAAACTTATGGGAAAATATCCCATCATTTGGAATAGGAAATTTTTCAAATGTCATATCCTGTAAAAAATTTCTCACCTTATCATTAAACTCACTATTGCCAGATAAGCTTTTTATATCATAGCTGAAATTTCCATTTTGGTCTATAGAAATCAAAACAACAGCCTTATCATTTGAACCAGCCTTATATTGATTCCACTTACTAGCCAAAATTCTAGTTATTTGCCCAATATACTCATTGTATTCGCCAGTCATTTGCGGGTTTGGAGTTTTAGCAACCTGGTCCAAAGTAAAATTCTTAATAACGTCGCTAGCTTTTTTTTGCTCACTAGTTGCCTGGCTTTTCTCAGGCTTTTTGCGACTTGGCTCTTTTGGTTGTTCTTTTTTCTTAGTAACCTTATCCTCTTTTAGTTTAGAGGTATCGATACTACCGAATAGA
>CAUQCZ010000080.1:0-5569 GCA_963516335.1 uncultured Campylobacter sp.
TCGCAGAGGTGCCGGCCGCGCTAAACGGTAACGACATCCAGATCGAGGAGCTAGTTAAACTAGCGCCCGACGTAGTCGTCGTGTCAAATAAAAACTTCCAAGAAAACCTTACTAAAAACGGCTTTAGTGCGGCGAATTTGATATTTCGCGACTACGACGATATGAAAAAAAGCGTGCTGCTAACGGCCCAAATCATCGGCGGCGACGCGGCTAGCAAGGCAAAAGAACTAAACGAAAATCTAGATGCCAACATCGCGCTAGTTACCGAGCGCACGAGCAAGCTAAAGGATGCTGCGCGCCCTAAAGTGCTACACATCGTAGGCGGCGCAAATCTACTAAAAATCGACGGCACCAAAACGATCATCGACACGTGGGTGAGATACGCAGGCGGTAAAAACGCGGTGCAAAAAGAGGGCAGCATGATAGAAATCACGGCTGAAGAGATCGTGGCGGCAGACCCTGATATCATCATCGTCGGCGGCGCGGACAATCAAAAAGCGGTTGAGAAAATTTACGCCGATCCGGTATTTGCAGGGCTAAAAGCGGTCAAAAACAAAAAAGTCTACGGCAACCCAAAAGGCGTGTTTAGCTGGGATAGATACGGCGCGGAGTCGGCTTTGCAAATTTTATGGGCGGCCACTATCGTTCAGCCGGAGCTCTTTAAAGACGTCGACGTAAAAGCCCAAACTAAGGCGTTTTATAAGAAATTTATGAACTATAACCTTAGCGACGCGGAGTTTGACTACATCCTAAAAGGGCTAAATCCGGACGGCAGCAAATAATCAAATTTGAACGGATTTGCGGGTAAATCCCGCAAAATCAAAAGGAAGCAAAGATGAAAAAGAGGACGCTTGCATTTGGCGCGGCGGCTTGCCTTTGTGCGGCGATTAGCGCGCAGGCGGCGGATCTGAAATTTGATCCGGATAAATTTGAAACTCGCTCTATAAAATCAGGCGAAAAAGAGGTTAAATTTAGAGCCTACGAGGGGATAGTTTACGTAGCAAATCCCGTGGATAGCGAGTATCAAAGGTTAAATTTTTACGTCCCGGCGCAGTATTTTGAGGGCGGCAAAGACAAAAACAGTAAAAATGTGACGGGCAAATTTGACGCGGCAAGCGCTCCGATCTTTTTGCCAAATTCCATCGGCGGATATATGCCGGGCAAGCCTTTTACGCCCGCCCTTGATAAAAACGGTAAGCCAAACGCGGTGCTAGCGGCGCTTGAGCGCGGTTACGTAGTCGCAGCGCCTGGAGCTAGAGGTAGGACGCTCAAGGACGCAAACGGCAAATTTAGCGGCAAAGCGCCCGCCGCTATCGTCGATCTAAAGGCCGCCGTGCGGTATCTCAAATTTAACGACGCCGCGATGGCCGGCGATGCGAACAAAATCGTATCAAACGGCACGAGCGCGGGCGGAGCGATGTCGGCGCTGCTTGGCGTCTCAGCGGACGCGCCCGAGTTTGAGCCGTATCTGGCAGCACTCGGCGCTGCAAAAGCTAGCGACGAGATCTACGCAGTTTCCGCCTACTGCCCGGTTACGAACCTGGAAAACGCCGACGCAGCCTACGAGTGGATGTTTGGCGCGCAGATGAAATACGAGAAAATGGACTTTGGCGCGCTGAGTGCGGCGGGATTTAACGACCGAAGCAGTAAGCCAAAAACCGTCTCAGGCGAGCTAACCGCAGAGCAAAAAGAGCTCTCCGCCGCGCTAAAATCGGCCTTCCCAGCTTACGTAAATTCGCTAAATTTAAAAGACGCCAAAGGTCGTGCGCTCACGCTTGAGCCTAGCGGCGAGGGAAGCTTTAAAGAGTACGTCAAAAAGACGCTCGCAGACTCTTTTGCAGCTGCGAAAAGTCGCGAGAAAAGTCTGCTAAAGCCCGAGTTTTTCACGCTTGAAACGCAGGGCTGCACGCTCGGATATGATTTTAAATTTGAAGACTTTGTTCTATCTATGCCGCGCGCTAAGGCTACTCCCGCATTTGACGGACTAGAGCTACAAAATCCCGAAAACGACTTTTTCGGCGATACGGACGCGGCGGCTAAGCACTTTACCGAATTTAGCGCAAAACGCGGCACGGGTGAGAGCGCAGACGCTAAAATCATAAAAATGGTAAACGCGATGAGTTATCTAGGCAATAAAAACGCGGCTAAATTTTACCGCATCAGGCACGGCGCGGCCGACTCCGACACGGCTCTAGCGATACCGCTTATCTTGGCGCTAGGGCTACAAAATGTGGGCAAGACGGTTGATTTTGCGGTGCCTTGGGGGCAAGGTCACGGCGGCGACTATGATCTGGACGAGCTTTTTAGATGGATGGACCGTGTCGTAAAATAGCTTAAATTTGACGCGACTAAAGCTTGCGCTCAAATTCGGCGTAGCGAAAATTTGCTGAAACGTTAGATTTAAATTTGATAGCGCGGCAAGGGGTGCCTAGCCTAAATTTATCGTTAGCGCCAAGCCTTAAACGCAAAACGGCGGGCAAATTTGACCCAAGCGACATAAATTCGGCGCTCGGCGCGGGCTATCTAGGTCGCAAAAAACCGCCTTTTGCTTGCTGTTTTAGCGGCGATCGCAAATAAGAAACAAAAACTTCGCTCGTCAAGTTAGCGGCAAGGCAATTTAGCTCTTTTGCGAGCGATTTTTGTGCGGGCTGCCGCGGATGCAGATTTTATTTTAGGAGAAAGATGAAAAATATTAGCTTTAAATTTACGCTGATTTTGCTAGCCGTGCTGACCGTAGTTTGCGGCGTAGTCGCGCTTGGCGTAGGCAGGTTTTACGTGGCTCCCGGCGACGTGCTTAGCGTGATCGGCGGCTTTTTTGGAGTACCGACGGACGCCGCGGCAAATATCCAAAACGTCGTCGAAAACATCCGCATACCGCGCATCATCGCGGCTATCCTCGTCGGAGCCGCGCTTAGCATTAGCGGAGCGGCGTATCAGGGCGTCTTTCGCAACCAGCTAGTTAGCCCCGATCTGCTGGGCGTTTCGGCGGGTGCGTGCGTGGGAGCCGCGGTTGCGATCATGTTTGATTTGTCGCTTTTTTGGGTGCAGGCGTTAGCCTTTGTCTGTGGGCTCGCGGCAGTAGGTATGACGCTATCCATACCGCGTCTGATGGGGCGCTCTAGCACACTGATGTTGGTGCTCTCGGGTATCATCGTTAGCGGTCTGATGGCTTCTGTTATCGGCTTTTTAAAATACGTCGCCGACCCCGAGACCAAGCTGCCCGACATCGTCTACTGGCAGCTAGGCAGCCTAGCTAAGATCGATGCGGGCAATCTTAAATTTATCGCGCCCGTGATGATAGCCTGCGCGGTACTGCTCGTGGCGATGAGCTGGAGGATAAACCTGCTATCTCTAGGCGACGAGAGTGCGGCTAGGCTGGGCGTAAACGTAACGCTCGAGCGCGGCGTCATCATCGTCTGCGCGACGCTGCTAACGGCATGCAGCGTCTGCGTGAGCGGTATCGTGGCGTGGGTGGGGCTGCTGATGCCCCACCTGGCGCGCATGCTAGTGGGCGCGAACAACGCCCGCAGCTTGCCTGCTAGTATATTTATGGGTGCGATATTTTTGCTATTTGTAGACACCCTGGCGCGCACGATCAGCGTGAGCGAGGTGCCTCTGGGCGTACTTACGGGCTTTATCGGCACGATATTTTTCGTCTGGGTACTCTGGCGAAACAAAAAGGTCGCGTGATGTTAGAAGTAAAAAATCTAAATTTCGCCTATCCAAACGGCGCCGGTAGGCTAGAAAACGTAAATTTACGCGTCGGCAAGGGCGAGATACTAACGATACTAGGGCGAAACGGCGCGGGCAAATCTACCATGCTAAGCCTAATCAGCGGCACGCAGGCGCCGCACTCGGGCGAAGTTTGGCTCGGCGGCAAAAATAGCGCCGAGCTTAGCAACAAAGAGCGCGCTAAAATCATGGCCTACGTCGCTCAAAGCGAGATCTGCGAGTACGACTACACGGGCCTTGAGTTTATCACGATGGGGCGAGCAGCGCATCTGGGTATCTTTGCGCGGCCTAGCGAGGAGGACACGGCGATCGCGAAGGAATTTACCGCAAAGCTTGAGATCACGCACCTCGAGGATAAATTTATCACTCAGATGAGCGGCGGACAAAAGCAGATGTGTTCGATCGCGCGCGCGATGGCTGCAAAGCCCGAGATCATCGTGTTTGACGAGCCGACCTCAGCGCTGGACTTCGGCAATCAGTATAAATTCCTGCGCACCGTTAAGCAGCTAAAAGAGCAAGGCTACACCATCGTGCTAACCACGCATAATCCCGATTTTGCCGTGCTTTTAGGCGGATATGTGGCACTGGTTAAAGGCGGGGGAGAGGTGGCTTTCGGTAGCGTGGATGAAATCATAGAAAGCGAGCATCTAAGCAAGCTTTACGGGCTAAATTTGAGCGTGGAGTATATCGAGCAAGTAACTAGAAAGTGCTGCCTGACGCATCCGCTGTGACTGCGGCGCGCGAGAAGCGGCGTAAATTTGCGCTACGCAAAATCAAAAAGGCGCAAGCGAGAGCGCACGGCAGCGGGGCGGGTAAATTTGTATGTCTTGAGTATGAGGCGTGCGTAACCGCGTTGCAAATTTGACTACCCCCACTCGCCTAGTCGTTTGGTGAAATTTGCTCTCAAATTTAGCTCAAATTTTAGACCGATAAATTTGGTCTGGCATTAGCGCGTTTTAGTCGGCGCGGCTTTGTAAATTCGGCGGCTGCGGGTTTGCGCCTTTAGTAAAGTCGGCGTTAAATTTAAGGCTCGCGAATTTGGTCGGCTTTTATTTTTCTCCGCGTTGTGCGCCGGAAATGATTAAAATTTGCTTCGTTAAAGCAGTCTTTCTGAAACGAAGCAAAATCCCTCCAAAAAGGCTCGTTTCAAAAGCGCGGTAAAACGAGCCTTTGAGGGCAAAATTTACACATATCCCTGATCTATCATCGCATCGGCCACTTTTCTAAAGCCCGCGATATTTGAGCCAAGTACTAGATTTCCCTCGTCGCCAAACTCCTTGCTAGTCTCGTAGCTAAGCTCGAAGATATGATTCATGATGCCATGAAGTCTGTGATCTACCTTTTCAAAGCTCCATGCGGTCATGCCGGCGTTTTGCATCATCTCAAGGCCACTTGTGCCCACGCCGCCTGCGTTTGCCGCCTTTGCCGGAGCGAAGTAAAAATCCTTTTGCGCGAGCATGAAATTTATCGCATCAAGCGTGCTTGGCATATTTGCGCCCTCAGCCACGAAGCGGCAGCCGTTAGCGTAGAGTGTCTTTATGTCAGCTAGATGTAGCTCGTTTTGCGTCGCGCACGGAAATGCCCCGTCGCACGGCACGTCCCACACGCCGTTTCTGCCCTCTTTGTACTCGCTCACGCTTACGTATTTTGCGTTCGGTCTAAATTTGATGTATTCGCTAAGGCGCGCGCGTTTTACTTCTTTTAGCTCTTTAAGTACCACTAGATCGATGCCCTCGGCGTCGTAAACGTATCCGTTTGAATCAGAAACCGTGATAGGCAGTGCGCCTACTTGATAGAGCTTTTCGACCGTGTAGATGGCGACGTTTCCGCTACCGCT
>CAUQCZ010000081.1:0-5567 GCA_963516335.1 uncultured Campylobacter sp.
AAAATAAGCTTTAAAAGCTGCTCATAACCGCTCTCAAGCGCCTCAAATATAGGCTCAGTCACGCGGTAAAATTTGCTCTCGCCCTCGCCCAAAAACCTCGCCGCCAGGCTAGGTATCAGCATAATGCAAACCAAAAACGACACCACGATACCGCCGCTCACGCTCATACCGAAGGAGTTAAAATACTGCCCGACGATGCCCTCCATAAAGGCAATCGGCACAAACACGCAAAGCAGCACTGCGCTAATGCTAAGCACGCTAAAGGCTATCTCGCGCACGCCCTCAAAGCTTGCTTTTAGCGGATTACTCTCGCCTTCTTGCATCTTTTTGGAGATATTTTCCACGACCACGATCGCATCGTCGATAAATATACCGATACCAAGCGTGAGAGCCAGCAGCGTGAGGCGGTTTAGATCAAAGCCCAAAACGTCGATGATAAAAAACGTCCCCACGATACTAGCAGGTATCGCAAGCGCGGCGATGATGGTCGCGCTAAAGCTTCGCAAAAAGAAAAAGACGATGGCGACGGTGAGCGCGACGCCCAGCATCATATCGAATTTGACCTGATTTATGTGCTTTAGGATGCTTTCGCTCTTTTCATAAACCCGCTCTACTTCGTAGTTCTCGCCCAGCCTTGCAGCTAGTTCGCCCGTTTTGGCCTTGAGCGCGTTTACCGTCTCGATCGTGTTTGCTCCGCTTACTTTTATAGCGTCAAGCAGCACTCCGCGCTTGCCGTTATACATCGCTACGGCGTCGGTATCGTGATGAGATAGCTCCACGCGCGCGACGTCCTTTAAAAACACGTCTTTTTGCAGGCGGATATCCTCTAGCTCGCGCACGCTTTTAGCGTCAAATTCGCTCTTTAAAAATATCTCAAATTCGCTATTTTCCAGCTTACCCAGCGGCGCTTTTAAATTTTGCGATTTGATTATATTTATGACCGAGGCTGCGGTCAGGGCGTATTTATCGAGCTTAAACGGATCAAGGTAAATTTTAATCTCAGGCTCCAAAAAGCCCTTGTCATCGACCTTGCCCACGCCTTTTACGCGCTGCAAAAACGGCTTTGCCTCGTCTTTGACCGCTTGCATGAGCGCGGTTAAATTTTCGTCCTTGCGGCTAACGAAAAAGCTCGCCACCTTGCCGCTGTCGCTACTAATTTTCTCTATCTCGGGCTGGACGTCCAGCTTTGCCTTTGCGACCTTGTCGCGCACGTCGTTTGCGGCGACGTCGATGTTTTTCTTGAGATTAAACTCGACCAAAACGATGCTGAGGTTGTTAAATGTATATGACCTAATCTTTTTGATACCGTCTATCGTAGAGACCTCGTCCTCGATCTTTTTAGTGACCCTGCTCTCGATGAGGCTCATATCGCCCGGCGCGTAGGTCGTGATCTTAACCAGCGGGATGACGACCTCGGGAAAGAGATTTACCGGCATCCTAAAGAGCGACATCGCTCCGAAAAATACGAGCGCGACGAAAAACATCAACGTCGTAATCGGGCGATTTATGGCTAGTTTATACATTTCGCGCCTTCGCTAAAACGGGCTTTTGCGTCAAATTTGCCCGGCCGCCCTGCCCCGCAAAAAATGTTTGGCGATTAGCGGCTAGTAAAATTTGCGCCGAGCCAAATTCTGCGTTTAAATTTATGTCGCCTTGTTTATGAGATAAATTTGATACGCTCATCAAATTTGCATTTTTCGCGGCGAACTCAAATTTAACGCCGCGCGCCGAATTTGAGTTCAAATTTATCTCGCTTTTCGTTTGCGCCCTCAAATTTAAAAACCTAGCCATACCGAAGCTTGCTTTTTTATCGCCAAATTTCGCGCCGCTAACGGCATGCCCGCCGTTTTTCAAACCGTCAAATTTAAGCCCAAATGTTTTATTTTCATCCTTGTTTTTAGGCTCGGCGGCATTTTCATCGCTCGTTGCGTCCCCGTCCTGCGCGACGGAAACGATATATCCCTCGCCAAAAAGTCCCGGCGTCAAATTTCGCGCCCGCACTTCGGCGTAAATTTTGCCGTTTTTCGTATCGATAGTCGGGTAGATGAGGCTGATCTCGCCGCGTCTTTCCTCGCTTTGGCCGTCTAGTTTATAGATAAATTCGCTGCCGATTTTTACGCGGTCTTTAAATTTTTCATCAAAGCTAAGCTTGAGCTTCACGTCCGGATAGGAAAAAATGGACATCAGCTTTTGCGCTACGCCGCCAACGCCCTCGCCGACCTCGATACTCTTGCCCGAGATCGTTCCGTCAAAAGGCGCTAGCAGCCTCGTATCTTCAAGCCTCTTTTGCGCCAAATTTAGCGCCAGATGCGCCCTATTTTCGGCTAGCGCTGCGTTTTTAAAATCAAACTCCGCATTTTCAAAAGCTTGCTTTGAGCTCACGCTTTGAACGAGCTTAAATTTATCCAGTACGCTTTTTGCGTGATCTTTTGCCGTCTGCGCGCTCTCTAGGTCGTTTTGAGCGAGCTTTACGGCTAACTTTTCGCTCTCGTTTTCAAGCTCAAGCAGCACGTCGCCGCGCTTTACCGCGGAGCCGACTTCTACATTTACGGCCTTTACGATACCGACGGCTTTTAGCGCGAGCTGTGCGTCTTTTGCGGGCGCGACGTCAAAGCTCGCGTAGATCCTATCCTGTGCGTAAAGCGCAACCGCCGCGCTCAGTAAAAAAAGTAAAATTTTATTCATTTGCGCTCCGTTTTTTCGATATTTTCGGCGATTTTGCCACCGCGCTCGTATAGATACTCCGCCTTTTTGATCTCAAATTTACTCTTGCTTAGCTCCAGCGCGCTGCCTGCGCTAAAGCTCTGCGCGGTCGCGTTTAAAAACTCGACGTATCCAAGCAGCCCGGCTTCATACTTTTTGCTAACGGCATTTAGCGAGGTTTGCGCAGAGTTCAGCGCGCTTTTACCGGCGGCGATCTTTTGTTCGAGCGTCTTTAGGTCGTTTTTGATATTTGCTAAATTTAGCTCGTTTTGCAAGCGCTTTTGATCCAGATTTAACTTCGCTTGCAGCGCGCTTATGCGCTTTATCTCGCGCTGCTTTTTGTTTGCGCCAAAATCAAACGCCTTCCAGCTAAAGCCTAAAATCAGCTCGTTGGTGTTTAAATTCGGCTTAAAAAAGTCGTCAAAATAGGGCTCCAGCGCGCTTCTATACTGCGCCGGCAGCAAATTTCTGTCGTAATGAGTACGCATAAAGGTGTAGGTATTTTTAATGAAAATTTGCGGGTTCGTCTCGGATGCGGTTATCTTTTCATCATCCAAAGCCGCGGCGAAATTTAGCATAAGCGCCTCAAGCTCGGGCTTTTTGCCTTTTTGCGGCGCGAAGTTATCGTCCGCAAACGCGATCCTAGAGCCCGCCACAGGCTCGATATCTCTGCCCGTTAGCGCATAAATTTGATTTTTTATCTCATTTTGATTTTGCGAGATCTCGAGGCGTTCGGCGAGCGCCATGGCGTATCTAGCATTTATCGCTTCATACTCGCTCTCGTCGCTAAGACCCGCGCGGTAGTATTTTTCCAGCCTATTTAGCGCGTTTTTTAGGTAGTTTATCTCGCCCTCTTTTGCCAGCGCGAGCTCGCCCAGCGACAAAAAGCCAAAATAAAGCTTGGTTGCGTTAAACGCAAGCAGGTTTTGATACTCCTCGTTTTTTAAAATTTCAGCCGCGCTAAGATGCGAAAGCGAGCTTAGCAGAGCCTCGCGCTTGCCGCCGTCATAAACGGCAAGCTCCAAAATCGCCCTTGCCGTAGCGGCTCTTTGCGGGCGCAGGACGTTTATGTCGCCGCTAAAAAAGCTGTAGCCGCCCTCAACCCTGAGGCTTGGCATATATGCACTTTTTACTGCGTCCTTTTGTAGCTGCGCTTTTTGTGGTTCGTAGTTTGAAATTTGAGCTAAATTTGAGCTCTGCGCGGCCAAAATCAGCTCGGGCAAATTTCCTTCAGATTTAGCATCCAAACCGCCTAAAAAAACGCAAAAACTCAAAAATATATAATTTTTTTTCATCTAAACCCTTCCCTGTTAGCTCTGGGCGGCGCGGGCTAAATTTGAGCAGGTTTGCCCGCCCGGGGCCTGGCGCCGTAGGTAAAATAAAATGAAAATTTAAGCGGCGCGCGGAGCATTTTTAAGATTATAGCGATAAAAAACCTAATGAAAGCTTTTAACGAGGTTCATGACGAGCAAATTCCACCCGTCCACAAGCACGAAAATAAGCAGCTTAAACGGCAGTGAAATCATCGTCGGCGGCAGCATCATCATACCCATCGCCATGAGCACGGAGCTAACGACCATATCGATGACCAAAAACGGCAGATAGAGCAAAAAGGCTATCTCAAACGCCGTTTTCATCTCGCTAATCATAAACGCACTCATCACGACCGTAAGCGGGATATCGTCAAAGCTTTGCGGGTTTGGCATGTTTCTGATACGCAAAAACAGCGCCAAGTCCTTCTCGCGGGTATTTTTTATCATAAACTCGCGAAACGGCTTCACGCCGCGCTCAAAGGCCTCTTGATAACCGATTTGTTCGCTTAGGTATGGCTGCACGCCCACTTCGTAGGCTTTCTTGCCCACAGGCTCCATGATAAAAAACGTAAGCACCATCGCAAGGCTAATAAGCACCGTAGAGGGCGGCATCTGCTGCGTACCCATCGCCTGTCGCAAGAACGAAAAAACGATAATGAGCCGCAAAAAGCTGGTCATCATAAAAATGAGCGAAGGAGCGAGCGTGAGGACGGAGAGGACCAGTAAGACATTTAGCGAGCTAACTAGCTGAGTGGGCGTACTAGGCGCGCTTAGGCTGAGATTTACGGTCGGGATCGTGACGTTATCCTCGCCGATCGCGACCGCCGCAAAGATAAAAAACAGCAAAAACGTCAGTTTTTTCAAATTTACTCCTGCGCGTCCAGTATGCTTTTTTGCGTTTTAGCTTTGTCGTCTAAATTTAACGAAACGAAGTGTATCTCGACCCTGCGGTTTTTCTCCCTGCCCTGCTCGGTAAAATTCGTCGCAAACGGCTCAAATTCGGCCTTTGCGGAAGCTGTTAGCTTTTTAGGATCGACTCCGTCTTTGATGAGTTCGCTAACCACGCTGATAGCTCTAGCCGACGATAGCTGCCAGTTGTCTTTAAACTCGGTAGACGCGGGCTGCTCGCTGTCGGTATGTCCGATCACGTTTGCTACGACGTCGGGCGGTAGCTTGGCTATCACCATCGCGATACGTTTTAAAAATAGCAGCGCATCGTCGTTTTGTAGCTTGGCGCTATCTTTTGCAAAGAGTAAATTTGCGGGCAGTCTAATCACAAATCCGCTCTCGCTCTCCTCAAACGTGATTTCAGGCGAGCCGCTAGCGTGCAAAAGCTCGTTGATAGAGCGCAGAGTCTGCTCGAAATTCGACTTCACGCCCGTGCGCTCTTTGTTTGATGTGGCATGGTCGTCTTGGTTTTGCTCGGAGCTCACGTCCGGTTTCGCGCCGCCCTCAAGTACGCCTAGCGCTCCGTTTAGCGAGCCGATCGCGGCCTCTAGCTTTTTCGCATCCATCGTACTCATAGAAAGAAGCAGTACGAAAAAGCAAAGC
>CAUQCZ010000082.1:0-5562 GCA_963516335.1 uncultured Campylobacter sp.
ATCGCTGGCGTGGCTTACGGGGCGAGCTTTAGCGACGTAAACGGCGGATATACGCCGCTAAGCTAAATTCGTACAACGGGGCTAGGTTTTGGCCCCGTTATATTACTCTTTAAATTTATAGGTCTTTAATTTTGAATTAACCGCTATAAATAGGAAAACTATACCTAGCTTTTATCGCCTAAATTTAGCCGGATTTTAAGATACGGCAACAAGGTTAAAGGTTAAATTTATTCGCTTCCATGAAATCTTAAATTTAAAAATATCAAGTAAATTAAACGCATACGAGATTTTTTAATTTCTTGCAAAATGACCCATTGCGCCGTTTGGTCTTATTTGGGATTTTGCCACACCAAGCGTTATTCTGCCTAAATTTATACGCAAATTAAAATCAGACCTAAAAAAGGGATGCAAACGATATCGCCGTCGCTATATCAAGTATAAAAAGATCCGCCCTGTCCGTTTTAGACAAGGCGGCAAGAAAATCAGAACAAATTTAAGATAGTAGGCTTATTTTCCTCGACCCATTTGTCGATGCGTTTTGCATAGTTTTCATCGCCCTTGACGTCTAGAGCTAGGCCTGCAAATTTGCCGTTAATGAAAAACGCGGAGTGGTTAAATTTATATCCGTCCACGTCGCTAGCGCCGAAAATTTGCGCGTCTTTTAGATACGGCAGAAAGTCCACCGCGCCGCTAAAAAGCGTTTGGGGGTGATTGGCTTGATTGCCCACGGCTACGATGGCGGCTTTTTTGCCTTTGCTGCCTACTTTTAAAAGCGGCAATTTCTCCGTCCAATCAGCCGAAAGCTCGCCGTCGCCGTAGCTAGGCGCCGCTACGATGATGACGTCAAATTTAGCAAAATCCTGTGCAGTAGCATCCTTTACTTCGACTAGCTGTGCGCCGAGTTTGCCTGCTAGATACTCGCAAGCAGTCTTTGTATGGCCTTTTGCGCTTGCGTAAAATATGCCGATACTCATTTTACTCTCCTTAAATTTAGATAAATCAATACCCGAAGTATAACGAAATAATACTTAATTTATCTTATTTCAAATCACGCTTTTATTTGTCGTTTTCTAGGCAAATTTGCGCGTATTTTAATCCCAGCTCGTAGGCTTTTTCGTTCTCGGCGTAGACTTTTTTAGGCACTTTTGAGAGCATTACGCGTTTAACCAGCTCGGCATCCAGGCAGCCGCTCATCTGCACGGCGACGGCGAGCGCGACGACACTTTGGGTTATTACGTTGCCTACTTCGTCTTTAGCGATGGAGATGATGGGAATTTCATAGATTTTCCACCGTTTTTTATCCTCATCGCTTGCGCGTACTAAATTTGGCTCCACGACGATTATGCCGCCCTCTCTTACGCCGTCTTTAAACTGCTCGAAGCTAACCTGCGCAGTGGCGAGCATAAACTCGATCTCGCCCTCGTTTGCGTACGGGTAAAATATCTCGCGCTCGCTCAAAATGATATCGACCTTCGTCGGCCCTCCGCGCACCTGCGAGGTGTAGGTCGAGGCCTTGACGCCGTATCCGCCCTCCTCGATCTTGGCCGCGGCTAAAATTTCGCCCGCTAATATCACGCCCTGGCCGCCCACTCCGACGAACCTTAACTGTCTTTTCATTTTAGCGCTCCAAAGTCGATTTTCTCGCCGTCTCTAGCGGCTTTTATCACCATGTCGTAAGCCTTCGTGTACTCCATGCGCGACTCGTCTTTGTGCAGTACTCCCAGAGGAAATTTACCCTCCCGCTCATCCTCACTCATCGCGTCAAATTTAGCCTTGCTAGTCGTGCGGCCGTCGATCCACTCTAGCATCTGCGTAGCCTGCCCCATCTTGTTTTTTCGGCCCAGGTTTATGTGGCAGTTTGAAAATACGTCAAAAAAGCTGTATCCGTCGTGCTCGAAGCCCTCGGCAAATATCTTTTCCAGCTTTGCCGGCTCTATCACGCTGCTGCGCGCTACGAAGGTCGCTCCTGCGGCGGTTGCGAGTTTGCACGCGTCAAAATTCGGATCGATGTTGCCCTGCTGCGCCGTCACCGTCCAAAATCCTATCGGCGTAGTCGGGCTGGTTTGGGAGTTCGTTAGCCCGTAGATGAAATTATTTATCAAAACGTGGTTTAAATCTATATTTCTGCGACATCCGTGGATCGTGTGATTGCCGCCTATCGCTAGCCCGTCGCCGTCGCCGGTTACTACGATGACGTGTTTATCAGGGTTTGCTAGCTTGATACCCGTGGCATAGGCTATCGCGCGACCGTGCGTCGTGTGGACGGTGTTGCAGTTGATATAGGAGCTAAAGCGTCCCGAGCAGCCGATACCCGAAACCACGCACACGTCGTTCATGTCCCAGCCTAGCTTATGGATCGCGCGGATTAGCGCTTTTAGTATCACGCCGTCGCCGCAGCCCCAGCACCACAGAGTCGGCGTTTTATCCGTGCGTAGGTAGTCGTCGTAGTTAAATGCCATCGAATTCTCCTATTTTTTGCGCTATTTCTTGCGGGCTAATCGGGCGACCGTTGGCTTTTAGTAGAGTTTTAAAGTCCTCTCTTAGCGTGGCTTTGATTATCTCGCCCGTATACTGGCCTAAATTTAACTCGCAGATCAAAATTTTACTAAATTTAGCCGAGATTTCGCGTAGTTTTTCGTTTGGCGTCGGAAATAGCGTGATGGGTTTAAAAAGACCCGCTTTCACGCCTTTTTCGCGTAAATTTAGCACCGCTTCTTTTGCCGCGCGAGCCACGGAGCCAAACGCGATAATGCAAATGTCCGCGTCGTCTAGCATAAACTCCTCGCAAAGCTCGATCTCGCGCGCGTGCGCGTTTATTTTGTTAAAAAGGCGCTTGATATTGTAGTCCACGACCGCGCCGTCCTCGGTCGGAAAGCCCGTCTCGCCGTGATGAAGGCCCGTGACGTGATAGCGGTAACCGCCGAAAAATTTATTTAGCACGGCAGGCTCGTTAGCTGCGGCCCTGTACGGACGGTAGTCCGCCGGATCGCCGCTAAACTGCTTACGCGAGTAAATTTCCAGCTCACCGATCTGCGGCAACATGGCTTTTGCGTGCATGTGCCCGATCGTCTCATCCAGCAGCAAAAACACGGGCGTCATGAATCTTTCGGCGAGATTAAACGCGCGAACGGTCTGCGTATAGCACTCCTCTAGGCTTGATGGCGCGATAACGATGCTGTTTACGTCGCCGTGAGTCGGGTTTTTTGCTTGCAATAAATCGCCTTGCGCCACGCGGGTAGGCAGCCCCGTACTAGGGCCGCCGCGCATGACGTTTACGATCACTAGCGGCACCTCCGCGATGAATCCTAGCCCGATCTGCTCGGCCTTTAGCGAGATGCCCGGACCCGAGCTTGCAGTCATCGCCTTTGCGCCGCTCATCGAGGCTCCAAGCGCTACCGAGATGCCCGCGATCTCGTCCTCCATCTGGATAAATTTACCGCCGTGCTTTGGCAGCAAGACGCTTAGTTCGTGCGCGATCTCGCTGCTTGGCGTGATCGGATAACCGCCGAAAAAGTTACACCCGCACTCCACCGCCGCAAGCGCGACTAGCTCGTTGCCGCTAGCGATGATTTCTCTTTTATCGCCGTTATTATTTAAAAATTCGCTCATTGCTCCGCCTCTAATTTTTCAAATTTATTCTCTTTTACGGCGGTCGCGCGCTCTTTACTTTCGGCAGTTAGTTTGGCGAATTTAAACCCCTTCTCCGCCACGTAAATAGCAAAATCCGGGCAGTGCAGCTCGCACTCTCTGCACCCGATACAGGCCTCGGGATACACCACTTCGATCGTTTTACCTAGCACGGCGTGCGGCTCTACGGCCATCGCCAGCACGCCCGCAGGACAGCAGCTCACGCAGATATCGCATGCCTTACAGCGCGAGATATCGACCCAGACGGGGGCGTCAGTTTTTATCAGCATATTTTTCCTTATCAAATTTAACTCGTAACGATAATTTTATAGCATTTAAGTTAAATTTGGTATTTAAATCGGATAGTAAAATAAAATTTGGAGATTTTTTGTATGAAAACGAGCAAATTTGAAACGCCCGTGCGGATGTTTTGTGATTTTTGGAAATATTGCTATAAATTCGGCGTAGAGTAAATTTAGAAGTCAAATTTACCGCCGCCGATCCGTAAATTTGACGACGAATTTATACGGATACGGCGGTAAATTTGAAGCGATAAGCAAAAATCGGTTAAACTTAGTTTCTCCTTACGCTGGCTTTGCCAAATCCTGCAAATCTATTTGACGCAAGACACGACGTATTGTTATTTTTGCAAGATACGACATAGGAGTTTAGCTCTTTGTTGCCTTTTTTACGCATGTTTTTATTTTTTAGATTCATAAAATCCACCGCATTTTTGCCTCTTGAGTTATGCGTAAAGCCAACCGTGCCATCTTTTTCGACGCTACTTACGATACCTACGTGTGTGATGATTTTGGTTTTTTTGTTATTTTTCGTGCTTCTAGTCGTGTTGTTGAAAAATACTAAATCTCCAACCTTCGGATCGTCAAAGGCGATCAGATTTTTACTCTCGTAAAGCTTAAACATCGCTTCGCTTTTTAGACCGTGCTTGGTGTAAAATTTATCAAGCTCTTTTTCGTCAAAAAAGTCTCGATTTAATTTTTTATTTATAAGCGTCACAAAGCCCGAGCAGTCGCCGCCGTCTCTTTTACCTATATATCCTTGCAGGAGATTAAGCAGGGCCGTTTCTTTTGTATCGAGTCGGTCGTCTGCTTTGTCTTGAAAGGCCTTGCTTCCCCAGTTTTGAATCTTATTCTTTTCTAACGAAGCCGTAGCTTGGATCTGGCTTTGCTTTGTTAGCGTCGCAACCGAGGCTTCATTTTTCGGAGCGCTTGGCGAAACGTTAGCGCACCCCGACATAAAAGCCGCTAAAAACAGGGCGTAAATTTTAATTTTATAATTTACAAGCATCGGCTACGCGATTACCCCGCTTTCTTTTAGAAATTTGATATTTACGGCAGTTTGCGATTCGCCTTTTTCAAGAGCCGCTTTTTCCTCCGCGCTTGGTTGCTTGATCTCGCGCACGCCGCCCTTGCCTAGCTTAACGAGTCTGCCGCCTGCGCACTCGCCCTCTATCACGCAGCAGCTTAGCCACTGTTCGCTGCCGGTTTTTATCGCCTCGCACATTTTAGCCGCAGCCGCGCCCGGAGCGTAGTATGCCGACGTGCCAAGCAGCTTCACTATCTTTGCGCCGCCAGTTTTAGCTTCCTGCGCTACTGCGTCAAATTCGCCGCCCAGATCCACGCTCACGTTGCTTTGTAGCGCGACCATATCGTCGTTATGAGAGCCTATGATGTGTGCGCTAAATGCGCTATTTTTTAGTCCAGTTTTTTGAGAGATCTCGTATTTTAGACGCGCAGAGTCTAGTTCGCCAGCCATGCCTAGCACCCTACTTTTATCAAAGCCGCTCGTTTTATAGACTAGATACGTGAGCGCGTCAAGCGGATTTGTTACGTTTATAATGACGCAGTTTGGGGCAAATTTAGCGATTTTCTCCACCGTGCCTTTTACGATACCGGCGTTTTTTAGCAGCAAATC
>CAUQCZ010000083.1:0-5539 GCA_963516335.1 uncultured Campylobacter sp.
GGATATACGCGCTAAATAAAACCGCACCCACGCTAGCGATCGCAAGCTGTAAAACCGGGCTGTGGAAAAATATATTTATGATCGCAGCCACGAGTAAAACGATAAGTGTGATGAAAAGCATCTTGCCCATCGCGGTAAAGTCGCGCTTGGTATTCATAGCAAACACGCTAAGTCCGCCAAATGCCACGGTCGTAAGCGTAAAGGCCTGAGCTACTATCGCCGCGCCTCCTGGCATCGCAAAGGTGCGTCCCAAAATAGGCGTAAGCGTAAGTCCGCTAACGAAAGTAAAGGCAAAAAGCAAGATCAAATTTAAGCCCGCTTTGCGTTTTGCAAACATTAAACCGACCAAAAGTCCTAGCTCAAGTATCACAAATAGCCAGTAGTTGCCCGCTACCGTCGCTCCCAGCGAGCTGTAAAGCCCGACGTAAGCTCCGACGCTGGCGGCTAAAAGCGAAGCCGCAAAAAGCTGATAGGTTTGCTTGATAAACGTGCTAAGCGCGCTTTGCGAATATTCGCCGGCAACCTCATGCTCTCTTGAGCTTGCATAGTTTCTGTCATATAAACTCATGTTCTCTCCTTTTTAATTTTTGATGCAAATTTAGCCAAAAATAGGTAAATAAAATATAAAAAATCGCTGAATTTGGCGCGTAAAAAGCAATTTAAAAAATTTTAACGAAGTTTGAAACGTTTTTGATATAATATTTTAAAAAATTGTCAGGAAAATACAATGCAAGAAATTTTAGACGGCGCCGTTAAATTTATGGAAGAAGATTTTTTAGAACACAAAGAGCTTTTTGAAAGCCTGGGCGAGAAGCAGACGCCGCACACTCTTTTTGTCGGCTGTATCGACTCGCGCGTCGTGCCTAGCCTCATAACAAACACGATGCCAGGCGACCTAGTCGTCGTGCGAAATATCGCAAATATCGTGCCTCCGTACCGCAAAAGCGAGGAGTTTTTGGCTACGACCTCGGCGATCGAGTACGCCTTGCAAACGCTAAACGTACAAAACGTCATCATTTGCGGACATAGCAACTGTGGCGGCTGCGCGGCTTTGTGGATGGATGAGGCTAAATTTAGCAAAACGCCAAACGTAAAGCGCTGGCTTGACTTGCTGGAGCCCGTAAAAAAGCGCGTACAAAAACTTTTTGGCGACAATATCGCAAAAAGAGAGTGGCTAACCGAGCGCTTAAGCCTCGTAAATTCGTTTGAAAATTTACTAAGCTATCCAGACGTCAAGGCTAAATTTAAAGACGAGGAGCTAAAAATTTATGCCTGGCACTACATAATAGAAACGGGCGAAATCTACAACTACAACTTCGCGACAAAGAGCTTTAAACTGCTAGGAGTCGAGAAATGAGAAAAATTTTAGCCGCCGTTTTTGCGCTGTGCTTTGGCTTAAATTTACTAGCAAATACCAAAATCGACGACATAAACGCCACGGATATCCTAAGCGTCGTAAATCAAATCAACGAAGCAAACTCTCAAATCGCCGTTATCAAAGCCCAATCCGCCGAAAATAACGAAACCGCCGATAAAAACGTGCTTTTTAAAACCGTCTCGGAGAAAAAAGAAAAGCTAATCGAGCAGATCCCTTATCTCGTTATGCAAATCGAAATCGACGAGGAGCAGGTGCAAAATTTCAAACAAGAGATGCAAGAGTTAGAGACAAAAACCAAAAAGCTAAAAAACTCTAGCAATCAAAATTTATACGTCAAAAATATGCTCGAGCTCGAGCGCATGCGGCTAGATGGGCTGTTTTACTCCTCGCTTTTAAATTTGGAAAATATCTTTAAAGAGGGCGGCAAAGCCGTAAACGTCAAACTTGCCGTAGAGGAGACGCTGCTTAGCTTTCAGACGGAGTTTTACGCGCAGTTTAAGACCTTTAAAGACTCGCTAAGCGAGGAAGTAGCCTTGGCGCATAAAGGCGAACTAGACGCGCTAGAAGCGCACAAAAAGACGCTCGAGGAGATACTTCACTATCTACGCGACAACGCCGAGTTGCTCACGTCAAACTACATCATCTCCGAGCTAAATTTAAAAACTGCGATAGATTTTACCAACGAAAAAGCCTCGTTTACGGACAAATTTAACGTCGGCAAGGCTACGATTATATTCGTAGTATTTTTATTTTTCGTCTCGTTTACGACGCTACTTAGTAGGCTCACGCTGTGGGCTTTGATGAAATTTTTCGTCAAGCACGACTCGGATAGGCAGACGAAAGGGCGCATCGTCGAGATCATCAAGCGCCCAATGCTACTCACTCTCATCGCATACGCGATAGATATTTGCGTCTCGATCGCGTATTATCCCGCTCCTATGCCGATAAAATTTGCAAATTTCCTAGCGATCACTTTCGTTATCGCCGTTACCTGGCTCATACTTAGCGTACTAAACGGCTACGGCATGGTGCTCATCAACGAGCTAACCAAAAAAAGCGGGCGCAAAGAGGTGATAAATTTGATCCTAAAGATCATCTATTTCATCATCTTCGTTATCGCGCTGCTTATCGTGCTTAGCAAGCTCGGATTTAACGTCAGCGCCATCATCGCGTCTCTTGGTATCGGCGGCCTTGCGGTAGCTCTTGCGACTAAGGATATCTTGGCGAATTTCTTTGCTTCCGTCATGCTGCTCTTTGACAACTCGTTTTCGCAAGGCGACTGGATCGTGTGCGGCGACATCGAGGGAACGGTCGTGGAGATTGGGCTTAGAAAAACGACTGTGCGAACCTTTGACAACGCCCTTATCTTCGTGCCAAACTCCAAGCTAGCCAGCGATCCGATCCGAAACTGGAGCAGGCGAAAGATGGGACGACGCATCAGGATGCTAATCGGGCTAGAGTATAGCGCCACGACCGAGCAGATCAAAAAGTGCGTCGAGGAGATCAAGCAGATGCTGCTCGACCACCCAGACATCGCAAAGGGCGACGATATGGGGTCTAAAAAAGTTAGCCGCTACGACCGAGGCATCGTTTCGTTTGACGATTTGGCGGGATATAAGTCGAATTTATTCGTCGTCGTGGACGAGTTTGCCGATAGCTCGATAAATATCCTCGTGTACTGCTTTTCAAAGACGATAGTTTGGGGCGAGTTTTTGGCCGTCAAAGAGGACGTGATGCTAAAAATAATGAATATCGTAGAGGCCAACGGGCTTGGATTTGCCTTCCCTAGCCAGAGCCTATACGTCGAAGAAGTGAAAAAATAATTTTAAAGGAGAGAAAATGAGCGAAGAATTTGACTACGAAGAGGAAGATTTGGAGGAGGAATACTCTGAATTTGACGACGAGAGATCCGAGAAGTACGGCTACAACTACGACGAGAACGATTACGAATACGGCGACGAAGACGAAGAGGATAGCTACGAGATGTGATTTGCGCTCAAATTCGGCTTTGCGGGGCAAATTTGCCGGCAGGCCGAATTTGAACTGACGCTTTGTTTGAGGTTTAAACAAAGAAACTACGATATTTTAAATTTTAGTTTGCTCTGCGCTTGCAATTTTTAGAAAATGCCGCTAATTACGCACAGATCCAGACGTCGCGACTAAATTTAAGTACAAAAAATACGCAACTTTTGGTTATTTCAAAACCGTAAAATTTACCGAACGGATTTTTTCAGAATTTCAGAATTCCGCGAAATTTTAAGGGGAAAGCATGAGATATTTTAAAAATTTATTCTCCGATTTGCGAAACGGCAGGCTTGCGCTGCATCCGATTTTGCTTGCGGCGACGTTTTGTATAGCGAAAATTTCGTGGCCTTATTTAATAGGACCTACGGGCGATGATGGCTTGAGCGGGATGATCTTTGGCAACTTCATATTTTGGGACTTTGCAGCATGCGCGTGTTTCATAGCACTGGGCGCAGATCTTGTCTATGTCGCGGGGCGCGGCGGCAAAAACAGCCAAAGTAGTAGCTGCGAAAACAGCGGCTACGAAGGCGCGATAAAACCCCGTGAACTACGCTATTTAGCCGTGCTGCGCGCTATCTTATGCACACTATGTATCATCGCGTGCGTAGCGGGCTATCTTAGCGCGGATATAGACCATCAAAAATTAGGCGTTCTGAATTGGTTTTTTCCGACCGCGCTAGCAAGCTCTTTCATATATTTGGTTGCGATCCGGATTGTTACGACCGACTCCGAAATAATAAATTTAGGCGCTGCCTTTGCGGCAAGCTATGCGGCTACTTGCTGTGCGGTTTGTATAGGTTTTGTGATTGGTCACAGGTATACTACCTATATTGTTCCGTTTATTTTCTGGAAAGGGCTGGAGATAATATTTCCGCTAATTTGGGCGTTTTATTTCAAACGCACCTATAAAAAGCGCCTAGCAGAGGAGATGCGCGAGCAAATTTAACGCTCATTGTTACACTTCATTTTTGTAGCGAGTAAATTTATCCGCGCTTAGGCTACTTTGACGCTATCTGCGAAATAGCTAAATTTATACGTTTATATCTAGCTTTCGGATTTTATTTAGAGCTTCTAAAAGCTTGGTTACGTCCGTTCCTTTTTCTTGTTCGGCTTTGATAAATTTCTCGAAAAACTCGCGCTTTATATCCTTATAAACATAGGTTTGGCTTTTGCTAGTAGCTTGGATGGGTTTAAATTTCTTTTCTTTTACGGCGTCTGCTTGCGCTTCCTCTTTGGCCGTTTTATCAAAGCCTCCCTTTTTTAGCGCGATTTTTTGCAACGCGTCCCCGATACTCTCGCCGTTTTTAAATACGTCTTTTAGAAATTTAAAAAACTCTTTTTTGCTCGCTTCGTCCGCGTAGCTCACGCGATCCTCTATCTCTTGCCCAAGAAGCGTAATGCGCTCTTTTGCGGGCGTTTGGTCGAAATTTAGCGCGCCGTTTTTGAGCGAGATTTTTACGTTTGCGCGTTCATCTAGGATTTTATTTCCCGCGTACTCGAGCCATTTATCTTTAAACTCTTCCTCGCTCATATCCAAATCCAGCGGCTTTGAGGCCTCGGCGTCCATTGCCACACCGCTACCGCTACGCATGAGCCCTAAGCCAAACCCGCCCAAATCCACATCAAATCTCTTCATAAATTTATCCACGCTAAAGACGTCCCGCCTAAATATATCGGACGGATCGCCCGCCTGCGCTATCAGAGCTCGCGTACTATCTACGAAACTTTTTAGCTCGGCGGCTTTTTCTTTGCTTACCGATGAGTCAAGCCCGTTTATCTTGCCCCACACGCTGATTTTATCGTCCTTAGTGTAGCCGCTTAGCGAAAATATCCTCCTCACGGCTACTGGCTCGTTCGGATTTAGGTTGAGCTCCTTACGCCATCCGTCCTCCAACTTATCAAACCCCATTTTTGCACCCAACCACATACTTAATTTTTTACCGGTTAGCTTCTCGGGATCAACGTTATCCGCCCAGATTTTGAGTTGGTCGTAGTCTAGTTCGTCGGGATTTACGGTATCGTAATCAATCCGTGCCGTTAAATTTGGTGCTAAATTCGCTACCTCTTTTTCCTCATGCGTCTTTAAATTTTGCCCATGAGCGCTACTAAAATCATAATTTACGTTTGCGTTAAATC
>CAUQCZ010000084.1:0-5524 GCA_963516335.1 uncultured Campylobacter sp.
GATAAGGTCAAAGTAAAAATCAGCGAGCAAAAAGGGCACAAAATTTCCCTTTCTTTGGCGCAATAAATATAAAGGAGAACCGATGCAGTATAAAAAAATATTCTTCCCCATAGGTGCCGGCGACGATGTCAAAGAGCGTATAAAAGGGGCTTTGCTAGTGGCTAAATACTTTAGCGGACACATCGAAATTTTAGCCTGCCAGCTCGATCCTAGCGTCGTTTATAATATGAAAATGACGCTTCGAGGCGGAGTGCTTTACGAGGAGTTTTTAAAGGCTGCTAAGGCTGATTTGGGACTTGAGCACGAGCAAAACGAGGCTATCTTTAACAAGCTGTGCGCCGAGCTTGACGTACGCGTCAGCGATACCCCGATAAAAGGCGAGGCGAGCGCGAAATTTATAACCAAAAGCGGCAAAAGAAGCCTAATCGTCGAGCAAGAGTCTAAATTTTGCGATATGGTCGTAGCAGCCGTACCGCTTGACGGCAAGATAACGGGTACGTTTGAGGCGGCGGTGCTAAAAAGTGGTAAAAACGTTATCGCGATCCCTAGAAAACTTACTAAATTTAGCGCGGAAAATATCCTGGTAAGCTGGACGGGTACGCCTGAGAGCTCGCGCGCCATCACCAGCTCGCTACCGCTTTTAAAAGAGGCTAAGCGCGTAAAGTGCATCACTTCAAAGGCAAATTTGGGCGATCAAAGCGAGGCTAGCTTAAAGAGGCTGGACGAATACTTCGCGCTGCACGGCATAAATGCGGATTTTGAGGTCGTAGGAACTTTTTCGGTTCCGGGCGAACCGCTTTTAAAAGCCGCGACGGATGGAAATTTCGACCTAATCGTAGCGGCTAGATACGCAGAAAACGGCTTTAGAGAAATTTTCTTAGGCGGTACGACCAAGTATTTCTTACAGAATACCACGATACCGGTATTTATGTAAGATAAAATCGGAGCTAAATTTACGGCTTAAATTTAGCTCCAAAATCTAAATTTGGCTTGAAACAGGGCTATAAAATGCCGTAACCCAAGAGATAACATACTAAATTCGACTCCGAATAAAGCCTAATTACTGAGGCTTATTGCTAAGCAAAATCCAAAATTATCGTTAAATTACGGTTTATAGTTTTTAATGAGGTCTAAAAATCGGACATAATTGGCAATCAGCCAAGATATATTAAATAATCATAATAATATTTTAGAAGGTGACTTTTAGATTATACTTACAAGTACTGACTAAAATTTGGTTAGTCAGTACTTTTGGTCAGTTAGTTGGTGGTTTTTTGATAAATTTCCCATTAACCGGTTCTATATGTTTGGCTATTTTAGGAATTTTTATAAGGGGCTGTAGGTATAATGGTGCAACCAAGCGGCTTTTTGGGCCTCTACGTATTTTTCAAATATGTGAGCCGTAGTTTTTTTGGGGAGGGGGATGCGAGTCAAGGCGTCTGGCGCGGATTTCTTGGAGCTTTCTCAAGGCGTCTTTATACGTCGTCGTGTAGCACGAGCCGATTTTTTCAACTATCGTTCCGCCTCTAACGAAGTAGTATTCCCTGATGTATTTTTTCGGTTTTTTCACGAAACGCACGGCGAGTCCGTCGGGCGTGAGCGTTTGGCGTAGCGTCTTTTTCTCAAACGGGAGGCGATATTCGCGGATATACGCGTCTGGATTGACGCGAAACTGGGGAGCTTTGCTGATTAGTGGAAGCGTTTGTGTTGCCATAATGCAGTCCTTTTTAGTGAATTTCACAAATAATTATACTTATGGGACTGTTTAATTTTTGAATTTTGACCTAATCTGACCAAATTTGTATTAGTCATAGAAAAATAGTCACGTAGCTTGTCGTTCGGCCCGTATTGGTTGTAGCTGTTTTTTCAGAAGGACCTATTTCCGGGAGTTTGCCCTAAGCTGTTGAGCATAGGCTAGGCAAGTGGTGCGACCTGCGAGATTTGAACTCGCACACCCTTCGGCACTACCACCTCAAAGTAGCGTGTCTACCGTTCCACCAAGGTCGCACGTAGATTAAAAAGAAGCAAAGAGCGGGACGAACCCGCTCAGGATTATAACATTGGGTTTGCGTAAAGAACGATTAGCGCGATAACTAGTGCATAGATAACTTGCGCTTCGATCATCGCAAGAGCAACGAACATCGTCGTAGTTAGCTTGCTGCCTACGCCTGGATTTCTAGCTGTGCCTGAGATTGTCGCAGATGCGGTATTTCCCATACCGATAGCGCCGCCAAGAGCCGCTAGGCCTAGACCAACTGCTGCTGCAAGAACAGAGTAAGATTTTAGCATTTCGCCACCGTCCGCAAACGCGAAGCTGGCAATTGCCATCATTAAGAAAACAACTTTTTTCATAAAGTCTCCTTGTAAATTTAAGCCATTTCGGATCAGACCCCTACTTTGAAGCTTTGAGAGCGCATTTTATAAAAATTTAGCTTTGAGTTACTTAAAACCGAGAAAAATTTTCATAAATTTTCTGCTCGTCAAATTTGCCCACGCACAGTGCTACAAATTTACAAAAAATTTCAGCGATGTTTCGTTTTTCCACGAATTTATTTAAAAATTAGAATTTTAAAAGCTTTTTTATGCTAGCCTCGCTTCTGAAATTTTAAATACTAAGGTTAAAATTGGCGCAGGATAAATTTTCAAAAATCGGCTTTATCTTAGCCGTCGCAGGCTCTGCGGTGGGGCTTGGAAACGCGTGGAAATTCCCGTATTTAGTCGGTCAAAACGGCGGTTCGGCCTTCGTGCTTTTGTATCTTTTTATGACTTTTTTCGTCGGACTTGCGATATTTTTCGGCGAGATAGCTATCGGTAAGCTTTCGGAGTCTGACCCCGTAAATGCATTTAAAAAGCTTGCTTTAAAGCGCAAAGAAACGTGGAAATTTGCAGGTTTTACGATGATAGGAGCGATCATAATTGCCGCTTTTTACACGGTCATCATCGGATGGATACTAAAATACGCAGTGATGGTAATAACCGAGCTGCCAAAAGACGTCGAAGCTTCAAAGGAAATTTTCAAAAATTTCTACGCTAACGACGCCGCGTCTCAAATTTTTTACTTTACGATCGTGTTTTTCCTCTGTATTTTTATCGTATCAAAGGGCATAAAAAGCGGCATAGAGCGCGTAAACGTCTGGATGATGCCCTCGCTTCTTATCTTGCTTATCATAATGCTTGGCTACTCTTTTACGATGGACGGCTTCGTGCAGTCGGCTAAATTTTTGCTGGTTCCCGATTTTTCAAAACTGGGCGTGAGCAGCATTCTAACCGCGCTTGGACTAGCGTTTTTTACGCTATCTCTTGGCGTTGGCGTCATTATTGTTTACTCCGCGTCGCTGCCTGATAATACGAATCTCGTTAGCTCCTCAATCATCATCGTAGTCATAAATGTCGTGATGGGCATTTTGATGGGGCTTGTTATTTTTACTTTCGTGTTTGAGTTCGGCGCGACGCCTAGCCAAGGCGCTGGACTCGTGTTTATCTCGCTGCCTACGCTATTTGCTAAGCTGGGTACGCTCGGACACGTTCTTGCGTTTGCGTTTTTTTCGGCTCTACTTTTTGCTGGCATTACCTCGGCTATCTCGATGCTAGAGCCGTTCACGCACTATCTTATCCGCGAATTTGGCTTTTCTCGTAAAAAAGCCCTCGCGCTAATCGGCGCTTTTATCTACTGCATGGGCATTTTGTGTATACTTTCAGGCATCGAAGGCGTTAAAGAAAATTTGGTATTTTTCGGCAAGAGCTTTTTTGATTGCCTTGATTTTCTCAGCTCAAACATCATCATGCCGATCGGCGGCATCACGGTGTCGATTTTCGTCGGGTTTGTCATCAAAAAAGACGCGCTTTACATACTTTTTGGGCCGTATATGAGCAAGGCCGTTTTTGAAATTTGGTATTTTATGATTAGATTCGTAGCTCCTATTAGCATCGTCATCATCACGATAAATGCGCTAAGAGGCTAACCGTGGCAAGCGATAAATTTTCTAAAATCGGATTTATATTATCCATCGTGGGTGCCGCGATCGGGCTTGGCAATGCGTGGAAATTCCCGTACATGGTCGGCGCAAACGGCGGTTCTGCGTTCGTGCTTTTGTATCTTGTTTTTGCCGTTGCGGTCGGGCTTAGCATATTTTTTGCCGAGATGGCGATGGGTAAAATTTCAAATGCCGATCCCGTTAACGCCTTTCGCTCGCTCGCCCCTAAAAACGGCAAATTTTGGGGGTATGCGGGCGTCATAATGATAACGGGCGTTTTGGTTGCGTCGTTTTATACGGTCATCATCGGCTGGGTTATTAGGTATTCGGTCTTATCTCTTGGCGAGCTTCCGCAAAGTATCGCGGTTTCGGGCGAAAATTTCGGCAAATTTATAAGCTCTGATATCTCTGGTCAAATTTTATACTTTAGCATCGCGTTTGCGGCATATTTTTTCATCCTCTCAAAGGGCATAAAAGGCGGCATCGAGCGCATAAATTTATGGCTTTTGCCGACGCTTTTTTTACTACTTATTTTTATGCTGATTTACTCGATGCAGATGGGTGGATTTTCGCATGCGGCGGAGTTTTTGCTAGTGCCTGATTTTTCTAAAATCACGAGCGAGGCGGTGTTTGTAGCTCTTGGTCTAGCGTTTTTTACGATGTGCGTCGGTATCGGCGCGATCGCGACGTATTCGGTTAGCCTAGATGACAAGACCAATCTTTTCACCTCTTCGCTCTACGTCGTCGCGCTAAACATCATCGTTAGCGTCGTCATCGGACTCATCGTTTTTACCTTTGTTTTCGAGTACGGCGAGCAGCCTAGCCAGGGCGTGGGACTTGCCTTCATCTCGCTGCCTACGCTGTTTGCTAAGCTAGGAGGGATGGGAAACGTCCTAAGCTTTACCTTTTTTACCGCGCTTATTTTTGCGGGGCTTACGTCGGCTATCTCGATGGTCGAGCCGCTCGTTTTTTATCTCATAAACGAGTTTAAGATCCCTCGCCTGGGCGCTATCGCGATCGTTGGCGTTTGCGTTTATTGCCTGGGCACGCTTTGCGCGCTTTCAAATATTACCGAATTTAAAGATGCGCTCACGTTTTTTGGCAAGGGATTTTTTGACGTTTTAGACTATCTTAGCTCAAATATCATGCTGCCGCTGGGCGGTATCGTGATCGCGGTATTTGTCGGTTACGCGATGAAAAGAGGCAGCCTAGAGGAGCTATTTTTGCCGTATATGGGTAGGGCGGTTTTTGAAATTTGGTATTTTTTACTGCGATTCGTCGCGCCGATTTGCATTTTAGCTATAATGATAAGACAAATTTTGGGGAGTTAAATGGAACGAAATTTAAAAAAAGTAGAGCGATTTTTCGGTAAATTAGGCGACGTCACGGGCTACGTCTGTATACTCGTGATGTTTTTGATGATTGCGGACGTTTTTTTTAATGTCACGGCGAGATATTTTTTCAAATACGGCAACGTGGGCCTGCAAGAGCTCGAGTGGCACTTTTTTAGCGTCATTATCCTGCTTGGTATGAGCTACGCGCTAAAAGAC
>CAUQCZ010000085.1:0-5507 GCA_963516335.1 uncultured Campylobacter sp.
CGTTTATGATGCTCTGTAAGCATAATACAACCGGCTAACATATCCGACTCAAAGCAGTTTCTAGTGAGCGCTTTTATGGCATCCTCAGGATCGTACGACAAAGACGAAATACCCAGAGAGAGGCATCTTCTAGCATCTATTTCGCAGGCTTTTTTTAGATAGAAATATCCTGGCAAATCCTGCGGTTCGTCATGCAAGTAGGGTTCGGCTCGAAGCAAAAGCCCCAAATTTTCGCACCCTAGCGCCGAGTTTTTGTCACAGGCGACTTCGTATAGCTTTTGTGCGTGTTTTTTATTTTTAGCGGGCGAGTGTTTTTCCAAATATCTACCGTAAACGGCGCAGGAGTCGTAATGACCGCTTAGGCATGCAGGCAGCAAAAGCTCTTTTGCCGCGTCGTAATTTTTATTTTCTATATGTATTTTGCCTGCCTCCATGCATGCGTCAATTTTACCCTCTTTGCACGCGTCAAGCAAAGTCTGCATCGCCGTTTGAGCTTCATGCTCGTTATATTTGAGCTCGTCTTTTTTATAAAAAAAGATCACGCGTTTGCAGGCTCTAGCGTCCTTTTGGGCGCACGATTTTTTAAGCGTTTCGTAGCGCGCGCTTAAAAACGCCTCCTTTTCGGGGCTAAGTTCGCCTTTTTTAGGCTCGACCGCCATGGCCGCGATAGCAAAAAGTATCAACACAATCAAATTTTTCATTTTCTACCTTAAATTTATTTTCTTAGCGCCCTTGCGAGGCTAATGCCTACGCCGATCGGTTTGCGCAGGGCTTTTATCTTAAATTTATTTTTCAAAATTTCGTAGCTAAACTCGTCCGCACCGTATCTTTTTATTAGTTTTAGCTTCATTGCCTTATCTTACCAAGCTAAAACGGTTACTTTTATACTCGCAAAGTTTGCTGCCATTATAATGCAAATTTGGATCTTTTTACAAGGCGCCGAGGATAATTAAAGGGCAAATTTGCCCTTTAAATTTAGTTTAGTAGAAGCGACTTTATATCTATTTTATGCTCTATCATCTTGCTTTCAAGCATAAATTCTTGCGTAGCTTCAAGGGCTTTTATGTCATCAGCAGTGATCTTTGAGCTAAAGTCGTACTGAGGATACATGCTCTTTACCGCCTCTATGCTTAGCCCCGTCTCTTCAGCCGTAAATTTAAGCGCCTCGTCCTGGTTTGCTTTGATGTAGTCTAAAATTTCGTCCTGAGCCTTTTTAAATTTCTCAACTACGTCTTTGTGCTTTTTATAAAACTCACCGCTTGTTGCCGTGACGATGACCGGAGTGATGACTCCTTTGCCAGTTGTCACTACATTTAGGCCTGATTTTTGAGCGTTGTAAGCTGCCGGACCCGCAAGAAGCGCTGCATCGACGCTACCGTTTTCAACTGCGGCTTGCGCAGCCGGGATGCCCATAGAGATAAACTCTACGTCGTTTATGCTAAGCCCTCCAAGCGCTAGGTATCTAACCAAAAGCTCGTTTAAGATCGTACCCTTTGGACCTGCTACTTTTTTACCTTTTAGATCTTTTGGCGACTTTATGTTTTGGTCCTTAGAAAATATAACAAATGCCTCTGGCGCCCTTGAATAGGCGCTTATGATCTTTATATCAGCCTTATTTGTAGCTGCAAGTATGACCGAAGTGCCGCCCACGCAGTTTAGAAACTGGAGCGAATTTGAAGCGAGCGCTTGCGTTTGCTTGGCGCCCGAGGTGATCTCGGAGTACTCGACCGGTACGCCAAAAGACTTCGCATAAAAGCCTTTAAATTTATCGACGATCGAAGGGACGTTTAACGGCGATTTGACGTAGGTCATGCCGATCTTATCTAAGCCTTCGCTTGCGTTTGCGACTAGGCAAAGCAAAGAGGCCGCACATAAAACCTTGAAAAACTTTCTCATATTTGCTCCTTTAAAAATTTTCAAGATTATATAATTTTTTGCTTCATTTTAGTTTTAGTTATCATTTTTTATTCTAAATTTCACTCAAAATTTTGCGTTTTACGGCTATTAGCTCCTCACTTAGCAGATCTCTTGGCCTTGCTAAATTTGATAGGTCGTAGTTTGATTTTATCCCGCCCTTTTCAAGCAAGATGATCTCATCAGCCAAAAACAGCGCCTCATCAATGTTGTGAGTGACGAAAAGGATGGTTTTGCCGGCTTGTATTTTTAAAATTTCAGCCTGCATGCTAGCTCTAGTAAATGCGTCAAGCGCAGCAAACGGCTCGTCCATGAGGATCAAATTTGCCTCGTACGCAAGCACTCTAGCAAGCGAAACGCGCGAGCTCATACCGCCGGATAGCTGCGAAACTGCGGCAAATTTAAAGTCGCTAAGCCCTATCATAGATATCAGACTATCTATCTTTGCGGCCTCTATCTCATGCTTTTTAAGCGCAAATACGATGTTTTCATAGACGTTTAGAAACGGCATGAGGCGGGCCTCTTGAAAGACAAAGCCGATCTTTGCTTGCCCTTTAAATTTTATCTCGCCAAGACTTACGCTCTCAAGGCCTGCTATAAGGCGTAAAAGCGTAGTTTTGCCGCATCCGCTCCTGCCGAGTATGACGGTGATCTTATCTTTTTTTATGCTTAAGCTTAGTTCTCTCAAAACGTCGATACGCTTCTCGCCGATATAAAAATGCTTGGATAAATTTGAAATTTCTATCATTTATCGCCTTGCAAAAGGCTAAATTTCGCTATCAAAAGCAAAAACAGCCTATCTATGAGCACGCCGCAAATGCCGATCGTAAAAATGCCCACAAATATCCTATCCGCGCGCGAGAGCTCCTCTGCGTCAAGTATGAGATATCCCAGCCCGCTTGAAGCCGCTATCATTTCAGCTCCGATGATCGCGCGCATGGCGTAGCCAAAGCCTATTCGCATACCGACAAAGATATCTTTTAGCGCGCTTTTTAAGATGATCTTGTAAAAAATTTCAAATTTGCTAAAGCCAAAAATTTTGCCAACCTCGATGAGCTTTATATCACAGCTCGTTAGCCCTTTTTGTATGCTTAGAAACATCGGGAAAAACGAGGCTAGGATGATAATGATAATCTTTGGCGTCTCATTTATACCAAACCAAAGCACCAAAATGGCTATCAAACTAAGCGGCGGGATGTTTCTAAAAAACTCTAATATCCACTCGTAATAAACGCTAATCTTTGGTAAAAGTGCAGCTATACCGCCAAGCACTAGCGCTAAAGCAAACGAGAGAGCATATCCTGCAAATATACGTTTAAAGCTGATAGCCGTATGCGTAGCAAGCTCGCCGCTTAGGCTCATGCTATACATCGTCTTTAGCGTCGCTGCCGGACTTGGCAGGATATACGGCGTGAAAATTTCTAGCTCGCAAACGACCTGCCAGAGGGCGAAGATCGCTAAGATCAAAATACTCTTTTTAAAAATTTCCCTCACAGCCCATCTCCGTTGTGACAGCCGTTTTCGCAGTATAAAAGCTCGATGATCCGGTAGTTTTTAAGCTCGCTAAATTTATATGAAAGGGCATTTTCTATCTTTTCTTTGCTATCAAGGCTTAGAGTTTTTACGCCCAAATTTGCGAAAAATCCCGGCGGTATCGGACTTTGCTCGATACTACGAATCTTTAAATTTATAGCGTTTTGCTCCCTAAAGCTTTTCCACGTCAAAAATGTGGTTCGCTCCAAATTTAGCCCCTTGCCAAGCTCGGCCAAGTCCTCGCAGGGCGTCGTCACGTAAAGCCACTCGTCCTCTTTTAGCTTTGCGCTAAGCTCGATGGCGCTTTCTATTAAAATGGGGTTTAAATTTGAGATGAGAGCGGCTTGCTCTTTGAAATTCGCCCTGACAAAATTTACAGCCCTCGGACAGCGACTATCAAAGATGAGCTCGCTTTGCGCAAGGCCATTTTTGTATGCGTTTTTTACGCTTTGGACGTGGTTTTTTTCGCACTCTACTACGCTAAAACCTTTGTCTTGCAAAATTTCTTTAAGCGCCGCAAAGTCGTAGATGTTTTTTACAACAGGATTTAACCAAACCAGTTTTTTCATGAGAGCTCCCGTCAAATTTAAAGACAAAATATAATAATTGAAATCATAATTGTATCATTTGAAAGCAAAAAGACGGCTTTGGAAGCCAAATTTATAAGAAAACGGGTAGAATTTTACGTACGGCTTTTGCTTTTTCTGCGATTTACCACGAGTCTTAGTATGCTTTTTCAAGCCTCGTTAGCTCTTTTGGCACGCTTTCTTGTATGTTTTCTTTAAATTTAAGCCCAAAGCTTGCCGATAAATCAGTCAAATTTGACTAAACTTGCATCGTTAAATTTGAATTCAAAAAGCGCTTGCGAGACAAGCCGTTTTTAAATTTTACGACGGGAGCTACCGTGCGGGTAATGACCGAGCTAAATTTAAAAGCAGCGAAGTATAAACCAAAAAGGCAAGCCGTCAAATTTAATCTAAACGGCTTGCCTTAAACCTAGCGCCCTCTCCTCAAACCCCTCTCCCACGATAAACTCCGTCGTATAAACCAGTGCGCGGCCTTCCTGCGCGTCTTTGATGCGGATAATCAGGCGCTTGTTGTTTTTATCGGCTGCGGCGCGGTGTTCGCCGATGGCGACGCGGTAAATTTGCGTGATGATATCCTTGCCAGTTTCGTCCAAATTTAGCTCCAAAACCAGATCCTCAAGCTCTCTTTTGTCTCTATTTTCGCTAGATGCCTGGCCGTTTTGATAGCTAGCGCCGCTGCTTTCTTTGCGCTGTTTAAAGCTTCTGCTTTGAAAATTCATATCGCGCGCGTCCTCTAGGCTCACGACGTCGATTAGATTTATGCGAGCGCCCTGATCGTCACGCGAGTAGCGCACCTTAAATGCTAACGGAGCGTCCTTTTGCTCCTCGCTTAGGCTCTCGATGAGCCCTTTTTCGGAGTCAAACGCCGCGACCTTAAATGTACTAAAAAGATCCATGACGCTTAGCATCATAAACTCTTTGCCGGTTTTTTTGCTAGGGATTTTAGCGATCTCGGCGATCTTGCCGACGACTAGGATTTCGCTCGTTTTATCTATCTTGCCAAAATCCTTGCTAGGCGTGTGTTTTATCTGTTCGATTTGCTCTTTGTATTTTTCGAGCGGATGCGAAAAGTCCATGCCCATAGCCTCGTCAAGAGTCAAAATTTTATCCAAATTTATACGCATGAACTGCCCGTCTTTGGAGTAGCGAACCTTAAACGCATGCGGCAAATCGCGCTCATCCGCACTCATCGCTTCGACCGCGCCAAGGCTTCTGTCAAAGACCGCGATCTCGACCGTACCGTGAAAATCCAGCATCTCGATCGTGCCCATTTTTTTGCCGTTTTTCTTACTGATCCTAGTCGTGAGATCCTCGATCTTGCCCACTAGCAGCATCTCGCCGTTTTCGGGTAGCTCGTCGAATTTATCGCTTAGCGTGTAGTTTATCTTTGAGATTTGCTCGCGGTACTCGTCTAGCGGGTGGCCCGAGAGATAGATACCCACGCTTTCTAGCTCAAATTTGAGCTTGGTTTTT
>CAUQCZ010000086.1:0-5403 GCA_963516335.1 uncultured Campylobacter sp.
GATGACGGCGTCTTGGTGGCGACTGGAGATGATGATGCTATCGTCGCTTGGGTCATAATCCACGCTATTTACGTGCGCCCAGTTGCGTCCAGGGCCCGAACCCACGATGTCGCCCCATTTTTCGTTCGTATCCATCGCGGCTAGCTCGTCCGTGCTCGCGGTGTGACCCGCCTTGCTAGCGTCGATGTTTAGGCATACGGCGCCCTGATCGAGCGTTTTTAACACGATGTCGCGATACGGATCTAAAATTTCATACAGCCTAAAATCGTCCACGACGTTGCCGTCTCTATCGACCTCGACGATGACATCGCGTACGGTGCGGACGTTTTTACCGTCGGCGCGCTTATAGTTGGCGTTTGCCGCGCGGAGGAAATAGTGTCCGTTTTGCGCCACGTCTAGCGAGTGCGAGAAGTCGTTGTATCCCGCAGGCAGCTCGCGGTTAAAGATTTCGCGTCCCATTATGTCGTATTTTGCGTATCTTTGACCGTAGCCCCACGTCATCGCGCCGTCGTCGTTTTGTTTAAAGCCCATCATAACGCCCGCGCTAAAAGGCTGCTTGAGGTCGTAAATTTTACTAGGCTCCAGGTACCAGCGCACCTCGCCTTTGGTGTCTAGCACGAAGTTGTTCGGGCTATAGTTCCATTCGATCGCGCCGCCTGCGGGGTTGTTCCACACGACTTTGGTGCCCTTGCCGGTTTTGTTTACGAAGTTATTTACGTAGTAGAGGCGGTTGGCAAATTTGGCGCTCGGAGCCTTTACGACTTCGATTTTGTCAAACAGCGCGCCCTTTTGAGACGGCATACCCGAGCTCTCCAAATAAATCGCAGGAGCGTAAATTTTATAGGTTTCTTTTATGTGCTCGGTTTGTCCCTTGTAAATTTTATCGTACTCGACCTCGACGGTGTTTTGATAGTCCGGATATAGCCCAAAAACCGGTATTCCGCCGTGCGTGCGAAGGTGTTTGTCGGCGACTTTATAGCTGATAACTTGACCGCCCGGTTTTGGCACGATAGTGACTTTCGCGTTTGCTAGCGTGTAGCCGCCGTTTTTGATCACCGCCGTTAGAGGCGCGGTGTCGTACGGGTTTACGACCACTTCGCCGATCTTTCCAGGGATGCCGTAGTCTATGTGCGCGCCGCTAGGTCCGCCGATAGCGAGCGCAGCCGTGCTTAGACCACCTAAAAGCGCCGCAGCTAGCGCAAATGAAGAAAGAGTTCGCTTCATCTTATTCTCCTTTGAAATTGGTTTGATATCGTAATTTTAATCAACCTCGCTAACGTAGAAATCACGCGTTTATTAAAACTTGCTTAATTATAAAAAATAATTTCAAATTTTAGCTTTTGCGCCAAAATTTAGCCGAAATTCTATAAATTTAATCTAAAATTTATCTTAGCGTGAGTTCTGCGGCAGCGAGAGGATATACAATTAAAGCAAACGAAATCATTTTAAGGAGCATTCCATGAACCTACTTTCTAAATTTAGCAAAGGCTTTCTAGCCGTAGCGATGTTTGGCGCCATAAGCGCTGCCGCGTTTACCGAGGGCGAGGACTACGTCAAGCTAGAAAAACCGCTACCCGTAGAGCAAAACACACTGGTTAAGGTTTTTAGCTACGCTTGCCCATTTTGCTACAAATACGACAAAACTGTCACGCCAAAGGTCGTAGAAAAGGTTGCGGGGATAAAATACGTGCCGTTTCATCTAAAAACTAAGGGCGAATACGGCGAGGCAGCGAGTAAAATTTTTGCCGTCTTAGCCGTGATGGACGAGGAAAAGGGCGTAAGTCTGCTGGATGAAAACTCGCTGTTTAAAAAAGCAAAATTTGCCTACTACAAGGCCTATCACGATCAAAAGCAGCGCTGGAGCGACGGCAAGGACGAGGCTGCGTTTTTAAAGACGGGGCTTGATGCGGCCGGCATTAGCGAAGCGGACTATCAAAAAAAGCTAGAAGACCCAAAAGTCGCCGAACTGCTTAAAAAATGGGACGAGAGCTACGACGTAGCCAAGATCCAGGGCGTGCCGGCGTTCGTCATAAACGGCAAATACCTCATCATGACGAAGTCCATCAGCTCCATCGACGGCATGGCGCAGCTAATTGAAGAGCTGCTCAAAAAATAGGGCGCGAGCATGAAATTTGCGGAAAAAATAGCAAAATTCGCAGACAGCCGCCTGCCGTGGGCGATCCTCGTAGCGGTGAGCGCGGGACTTGTTATCCTCGCACACTCGCTGTTTCAAAACTACGTCTATATGCCGCCTTGCGAGCAGTGCGTCTATATCCGCTTTGCCTTTTTGTGCATGGCGCTAGGAGGCATGGTCGCGATCATAAATCCTAAAAATTTGCTCCTCGCCGCGCTTGGCTACCTGCTAGCCTTTTGGGGCGCGATCCAGGGCATAATGTATAGCGTAAAGCTCGCTAAGATCCATGACGCCGTGCACGGAGACGATCCGTTCGGCGTGCAGGGCTGCTCGACCGAGCCGCACTATCCGTTCGGCCTGCCGCTTGAGCGGTGGGCGCCCGATTGGTTCTTGCCTACGGGAGACTGCGGCTACGACAGTCCGCTGGTGCCTGAGGGCGTCACGCTAGACGGCTTTCAGAAATATCTCGTCGATCTTTATGGGGACGGCTGGTACCTGATCCCATCAAGCAAATTTATGTCGATGGCAGACTGCACGCTCATCGGCTTTGGCGTATGCTTCGTCGTACTCGCCGCGATGTTTATTTGCAAAATTTTAACTATCAAGAAAGCTTAAATCGGTCTAAATTTAGACCGATTTTGCTATACTCGCCGTATGAAAGCCTTACGCGAGCATAATTTTAAAATCTACTTCATCATCATTTTCACAAGCCTTTTCGTGGTGCTTTTGGGCGTGAAAAACTACGAGGACGCCAAGGCGCAGATCACGACGCTCGCGGATAAAAACAAGATCGCCGCTAGCGAAAATATGGTCGGGAATTTCTCGTTTTGGCTGGATGAACGGCTGCGCTCGCTGGTGCGCGCGGCTAAATTTATGCAAAACGCGGGTATCTCACAAGATAGCGAAAAGCTCGGCGGCTTCATACGGCTTTTTAAAGAAAACTCCGCGGAATTTGACGCCTTGCAGTTTTTACGCGAGGACGGGGAGATCTTCGTAGACGGCAAGGAGCTGGGCGACGATGAAGCTATGCCAAAGAGCCTACGCACGGGGCTTGTGTGGTTTGAGGAGACCAAAAACGCGCTAGCGCCCACGGTAAATTTTATGCAGCGCCATAAAATTTTAGGCGAGCCGACGTTAAATTTATGCGTGCCCGTGCTGGACGGCGGCTCGTTTGCAGGGGTGTTTTGCGGCGTGGTGAAGCTGCAAAACATACTAAAAAATATGGAAAAATTTAAGCTTGCGCCCGATTCCTACGCCTTTATCGTCACGCACGGCGGCGAAATTTTAACCCCGATGAAGGACGCGGCGCTAAAAAAGCAGATCGAGGATAAATTTAAAGAGCTTTTCCTGCGGGGCGAAGATATCACGAGCATAAAAATCGGATCAAATTTTATCTCCGTCGCAGAGATCCCCACGCTAAACTGGTTCATCGGCGCAGGCACCGATAACGAAAAAGAGCTCGCCGCGCTGCTTAACTCCGCGCTAAAAAACGCCCTCACCCTGCTTTTTGCGTTCGCGGCACTGGCGCTGGTGGCAAATTTCCTCCATAACTTTATGTATTCAAAAATCAAAAACCTGCAAGACGACTACGAAGCCCTGCTCAAGCATAAAGCGCGCATGAGCGAGGCGGGCGAGCTAATCAGCGGCATAAATCATCAGTTTATACAGCCCGTAAATTCGCTAAATTTGATGATCTCAAGCCTACTCATGCTGCAAAAAGACGGCAAACTAGACGCTGCGACGCTGGAAAATATGCTGCAAAAAGGGCAGGCCGCGACCGTGCTTTTAAGTGATACGATCGAGATTTTTAGAAATTTTTATAAAAGTAGCGACGCTCCGCAAAAATTTAGCGTAGAGCGCTGCATCAAAGACCTGCTAAAGCTCATGCACACCGAGCTTAGCAAAGCAAACGTCGCGGTAAGCCTGCGTGAGTTTCAAGACGAAGAGGTCACGCAGCGAATGGGCATCGTACAGCAAATTTTACTCATCCTCATTCACAACGCCAAAGACGCGGTCGTGGAGCGATACAAAGACGAGATCGCCAAGCGGCAAGTTTTTTTGGACGTCAAATTTGAAAACAGCATGTGCAAAATATCCGTCACGGACTATGGCAGCGGCGTAAGCAAGGAGCTTCGGGATAAAATTTTAACCCAGCCAAAAACTACAAAAAAGCAAGGAAGCGGCATCGGGCTGTATTTTGGCAAAAAGCTGGCAAACGAAAAGCTTTCAGGCGACATTAGGCTGCTAAGCGCGGGCGATCCGACGACGTTTGAGCTCGGCTTTGAGATAAATTTAAAGGAGTGAGATGCAAGAGCATTTAAAGCTGCTTAAAAACCTAACCGTCCTCATCGTCGAGGACGACGAGATCGCAAGGGAGCTGCTAATAGGCGGACTAAAGCCCTACTGCCTAAGCGTCTGGGGCGCGGGCGACGGGCTGGAGGGGCTGGAGCGCTTTAAAAAGCTAGCTCCCGCTATAGTCATCACCGACATCCACATGCCCGCGATGAACGGCTTTGAGATGATAAAAGAGATACTGCGCATCAAACCCGCGCAAAAATTTATCGTCTTTACCTCCTACGACACCGACGACAACCTCATCAAAAGCATCGAGCACGGCGCGGCGTCGTTTCTAAAAAAGCCCGTCGATATCGCCGCACTTTGCCGCCTGCTCGTAGCTCTAACCTACGAAAAGGACGAAAAGCTCGTGCGCCTAGGCCCGCAAACCAGCATAAATCTCGCCAAAGAAAAGATCTACAAAAACGGCGAGGAGATCTATCTATCATTTTTGCAAAACAAGCTCTTTTGGCTCTTTGCATACAATCTAAACAAACTCGTGAGCTACGAGATGATCGAGGAGTTCGTCTACGAGGGCGAACAAACGAGCAAGGGCGCGATACAAAACGTCGTGCTGAGGCTGAAGCGGGAGCTGGGGGTTAAATTTAAAAATATCAGCGAGAGTGGATATATACTGCTAAGCAGCGAATAGTCTAAATTTGGCGGCTCGTCTTTTGAGCGTCTTTGAATGAGTTTGAAATTTTAAGTCTGCGGCAGACTACTTGTCTAGCCTTGACTTAAAATTTCTGCACAACATTCAAATCCATCTCAAAATACTTCGCCTTATCGTTTTACGCTCAAATTTGAAGTCAAATTTGTAAATTTTAGCTCAAATTTTACTCGCCGAGACCCGCCCATCGAAAACGTCAAATTTGAGTTTTTAAATTTGTAAATTTAGTAGGATATGAGATAAATATTCCAGAAGGATTGTATGT
>CAUQCZ010000087.1:0-5391 GCA_963516335.1 uncultured Campylobacter sp.
TTTACTACGAAAAATTCCTCGAAAAAGAAAAGATGAACGCATTTTTGGCCGTAAACAAAGCCAGCGTCCACCCGCCTCGCCTCATTCACCTCGTCTATAAACCAAAAGGCGCGAAAAAGCGCGTGATATTCGTCGGCAAGGGGCTAACATACGATAGCGGCGGACTTAGCTTAAAGCCGGCTGATTATATGCTGACTATGAAAGCCGACAAAAGCGGCGCGGCAGCGGCAATGGGTATAATCAAAGGCGCGGCGGAGCTAAATTTACCGTTTGAAATTCACGCTATTTTAGGCGCGACCGAAAACATGATCGGCGGCAACGCCTATAAACCCGACGACGTGCTGATCTCTCGCAGCGGAGTTAGTATCGAGGTGCGAAACACCGACGCCGAGGGTCGCTTGGTGCTAGCAGACTGCCTTAGCTACGCGCAGGATTTTAAGCCCGATATCCTCATCGACATGGCGACGCTAACTGGCGCTTGCGTCGTGGGTCTTGGCGAATACACGAGCGGCATAATGGGCAACAACGAGGAGCTAAAAGCGGAATTTAAAGCAAAAGCGGCAAAAAGCGGCGAGCTAAATACGATTTTAGAGTTTAACCCGCACCTACGCGAGCTAATAAAAAGCCAGATCGCAGACGTCAGCAACACGGCGTCTAGTCGCTACGGCGGCGCGATCACGGCAGGGCTATTCCTAGATAAATTTATAAAAGACGAATTTAAAGACAAGTGGATACACCAAGATATCGCAGGTCCCGCATATACAGAAAAAGCTTGGGGATATAACCAGGCGGGCGCGACGGGAGCGGGCGTGCGAATGAATCTTTATTATCTATGCGCTATGGCAAAGGAGCTGTAATGGGACTAGCAGTAGGTATCGTAGGTTTGCCAAACGTCGGCAAATCAACCACGTTTAACGCGCTAACCAAAGCGCAAAACGCCGAGAGCGCGAACTATCCGTTCTGCACGATCGAGCCCAATAAAGCCGTCGTGCCGGTGCCCGATAAGCGCCTAGGCGAGCTAGCCAAAATCGTAAATCCAAACAAAATCCAATACTCCACGATCGAATTCGTCGATATCGCGGGACTCGTAAAGGGCGCAAGCGCGGGCGAAGGGCTAGGAAATAAATTTCTCTCAAACATCCGCGAAACCGAGGTGATACTGCACATCGTGCGCTGCTTTGAGGACGAAAACATCACGCACGTAGAGGGCGGCGTCGATCCCGTGAGAGACGTCGAGATCATCGAGACCGAGCTCATCCTCGCCGACATCGAGCAGCTAAATAAAAAAATCGAGCGCCTAACCCGCGAAGCCAAAGCAAACGCAAAAGGCGCGAAAGAGGCGCTAGAAACGGCAAACGCGCTGCTAGCTCACCTAAACGACGGCAAAAGCGCGAGCAGTTTCGGCGGCAAAGAGGACGATGCGTTTATAAATTTAAATAAAGAACTAAGGCTGCTTAGCGCAAAAGAGGTTATCTACGGCGCAAACGTGGGCGAGGACGGCATCTCGGAAGATAACGAATACGTGCAGGCGCTTCGAGAATTTGCCGCGCGCTCGGGACACGAGGTTATCAAGCTCTGCGCTAAGATCGAAGAGGAGCTAGTAAGCCTTAGCGACGAAGAGGCGCACGAGTTTTTAAGCTCGCTAGGCACGAACGAAAGCGGCCTGGAAAAGATCATCAAAACGGCGTTTGCGAAGCTAAATTTGATAAGTTATTTTACCGCGGGCGTCGTCGAGGTGCGCGCATGGACGATCGTAAAAGGCTGGAAAGCGCCAAAAGCCGCCAGCGTCATCCACAACGACTTTGAGCGAGGATTTATCAGAGCTGAGGTCATCGGCTACGAGGACTACATCGCGTGCGGCGGCGAAAATCCGGCAAAAGAGGCAGGCAAAATGCGCCTAGAAGGCAAGGATTATGTCGTTCAAGACGGCGACGTGATGCATTTTAGATTTAACGTTTAAGCGCAAATCGGTCAAATTTGGCTTTGCTGACCGAGCGGTTTTTGGCTAAATTTGACCGCCATCTGTTTTATGCCGCGCAGCTTACGAACCTAAGCGCGGGCAAGATAAATTTTTGCATCGGCATTTTGATTTTGGCTACTCTAGTAACCACTCCATAAAATTTTAGTCTTTAAAAATGCGGTTAAATTTAGCTCGGCGCGGGTTTGCCGCTCAAATTTGACTCGCGCTAAATTTAAGGAAAAAATTGAAAAAGATCATAGCCGTTTGCGTAACTGTATTAAATTTATTCCATACACAAGTAATATTCAAGGACACCAAGATTGCGTCGCTTTAGCGCATCGTCGCACCGCTTAGGTAGCGCGCCCAGATGTTACGACCTATCGACAGCAGTATGCAAACTCTACAAAGAAGCAAAATAGGTTAAATTTGAGAAAAATAAAGCCAGTAAAATTTAACAAAGGAGCGCGGTGATAAAACGGCTCTTACTACTGCTTTTTGCGTTAAATTTCGCCCTTGCAAATTTAACGGACGAAGTTAAAGCCGCCTACGACTCGGGCGATGAACAAACGGCGGCAAAAATTTGGCAAAAAGCGTGCAAAACGGGCGAAGCGCGCGGATGCGTAAGGATTGGGTTTTTATATCAAAGCGGCAAAGGTGTAGAACAAGATGACGCAAAGGCCGCCAAATTTTACCAAAAAGCCTGCGACGCGGGCGAGCTATCAGGCTGCGACAGCCTAGCCTCGCTCTACCAAAACAGCGGCGAACACGCCAAAGCCGCCGCGATTTTTGAGCGATCCTGCGAAAAAGGATTTGGTTTAAGTTGCTATAATCTAGCTCAAATTTACGAAGCTGGCAGCGGCGTCGCAGCAGATGAAATCAAGGCGCTAGACCTCTATATAAAGGCCTGCGAGCGCGGATACGTGGTAGTTTGCTACCATCTAGGCGGCATGTACACGGACGGCGCAATAGGCAAAAACGACGAAGCCGCAAAAAACTCAAAAAACGCGCTCAAATTTTACTCGCTTGCCTGCGAGGGTAAAATTTACGAAGCGTGCGAGGCTTTGGGACGGCTTTACGAGGACGGCGAGGCGGGTTTTGCGCAGGATATCAAGGCCGCTAGATCCTACTACGACAAGGCCTGCGCCATAAATACCTACAAATGCAGCGGCAACGAGCGTCTGGACGAGCTATACGGCGGCTGGGCGCAGTATCAAAGCGGCCAGTTTGAGGCAGCCTACGAGCTAGGCAAAAAGTCGTGTGATAGAGGCGTAGCAAACGGCTGCGCGGCGCTAGGAGAGCTCTACACAAAGGGGCTCTAGGCGGAGCGCGGCAAGATAGCGAGCTGGCGGTCAAATTTCATGAAAAAGCCTGCGAGGGCGGCTTTGGAGCTTCTTGCGCCGAGCTTGGCGAGATGTTATTTTATGGATGCAGCGTAAAAAAAGACGTCCCGCGCGCGCTGGAGCTTTTTGAAAAAGCCTGCTTACTTTGGCGGCTGGATGCTTGCGAGAGCCTAGCGGACGCGCATTTTGAGGGTGCAAACGCGCCGCAAGATATAGCAAAAGCCTTTAACTTTTACGGGATCGCCTGCCACAACGGGCTAAAACCGGCCTGCACAAACCTGGGCGCGATCTACGAAAGAGGCGTAGGCGAAGCGATAAAAGCAGACGAAAACGAGGCTGATAGCCTTTTTCGCGAGGCTTGCGAAGCCGGCGACGCGCGCGGGTGTCTAAATCTAGCGCGCCGTCTTGAAAGTAGCGACAAAAAGCAAGCCGCCGCGCTACGCCAAAAGGCGCAAAAACTGCACGAAAAAGAGTGCGAGGCTAGGCTAGCTAAAAAATGCATGGAGTTTAAAAAATCAACCGATAAAGGAGAAAAGCATGAGTTTTAAAAAAGTTTCATTTGCCGCCGTTGCGGCTGTTTGTCTGTTTTTAGGCGGCTGCACCCAGCCTAGAACCACGCAGATAGAGCTACCAAAAAGCGCGCTAGATAGCGTAAATCTACCAAACGAGGTAGCCATAGACGGCGAAAAATTCGTCTTAAAGCAAAAAAACGCAAGAACGGCGGAATTTTATCTACCAAATGAAAAAGTGGGCTTTAAATGGAGCAAGCTTGTAAGCGTCACCATCGATGAAAACGCCGATATCAACGAATACCAAAGAGCCTTTATAACCGCGCTAAAAAGCGGGCAGTTCGGCAAAGCGGAGTATGATTTCAAGTCTATAAACGATAAAGAGTATCAAGCTTACACGATCTACTATCCGATCGCGGGCAACCCCGATTTTGACAACTACGAGATCAATCTAATCAACGTAAAAAGCCTTAACTGCGGGCTTAGAGTCACGCACTACGCGCTAAAGTTTCTAAATATCGCCGATAGAAGCAAATTTCACGCGCTAATCAAGCAAAAAATGCCGATATTTTTAGCGCAGATGCCGCAAGTCAAGTGCAAATAATTTTAATTTCGGGCGTTATTTTTAGTTTTTTGCTAAATTTAGCGCCCTCTTGCGGGCTTCAAATTTGACCCAAAAAACCGCGACAAATTTGACGCTTTGCTTGTACGGGCGGTCAAATTTGGCGAACGTAACGGCTACAAATTTAACGCCGCCTGGTTTTAGGCGGTAAATTTTACGCTTCATACCTACTTAAACGTTAGATAAAACTACCCAAAGGAAAAACATGGAAAACGGCGGACTGGCGGTATATTTCGGAGAAAATTTAGCGCAAATTTTATCGCAAAAGATAAAGGCGGTTTATCCTAAATTTGACACGCAGAGCTACTGCGGGCAAATCGCAAAGAGCGCGCCAAAACTAGGCTATTCGCAAAGGATTTTGGCGCACGCAAACGCGCTAAATGAACTTTCCAAAAAGAGCCATAAACACTATCCAAGCCATCGCTAAAGCACCAATCAAAACGCCGACGGCAAAGGCCGAAGCGACGTAGAATTTTTGCTTTTTTCTGATCTGCTCAAATTTCTTTTCGTGATGCTTTTTCACGCCCTCAAAGGTCAAATTTAAGATCTTTTCGTTCGTTTGATTTAGCGCATCGGCAAAGCTCTTTATCTGCTCGTCATTGATGTATCGCATGGTCTTGCGCGTCGCGTTGGCTAGGCGCTCGTAGTCCTCGCTGTTTTCCCAGAGCTCGACGACGGTATTGTTTTCGATACGCTCTTTTAGTTCTAGCGTCTCTTTTAGCTCGTTTTGTTCGACTAGTTGCGTTCCCATTGCGCCTCCTTAGTTGATAGTTCCTATTTTGTCGCCGTATTTTAGCTTTTGCTCGGCTGTGAGATCAAATTTGACCGCGCCCTGCTCGCTAAGTATGAGGATTGTAGAGCCCAGCTCAAACATCCCCAGCTGCTCGCCCTTTTTCGCGCTTAAATTTTCGTATTCATAAAGCGCGACGTTGCCGGCGCAGGCGTTAGTCTGTATGCGCG
>CAUQCZ010000088.1:0-5374 GCA_963516335.1 uncultured Campylobacter sp.
TGCTAGATCCGAGCAAATTTGACGTTTAGCCAAAATCTCTCGCCCAGCGCCGATGTTTCTACCTTTTGCCCGTACGGCTTTTGCGGCCCGGATAAAAATCCTAAATTCTAAAAACCGCCAAAATGCAAAACATCAAGCGTTAAATTAGCGCGGCACTTTGCGTTTTTATGCAAACGCCAAAAAACTCGCAGATAAAATTTAAATTTACCAAGCATTTCGGTTTTGGAAACTAGACCAAATTTTGCGGCGTCAAATGCAAAAATCTCCGCGCCGTTTTCCGTAAATTTAGTCTGTTAAATTTATGCCTTGCGCCGATAAAAATTTACGCCGTTTAATTTATCGCGCGTCGCCAAATCTCGCGAAAATATCGGCCAAAGCCGCAAATTTACGGGCGAATTTTAGATTATTTGCAAGTTTTACGCGCTTGGTCGCCAAAATCAAAAAACCGAAAGTAGAAAAAGAAGTAAAAGGCATGGCGATAAGCCGAGTTCTGTCGTGAGTGATTATTTATCTACTCCAAATTTTACAATTTGGCTCTAGCGAAGGGTTTGACATAAGACTCAAAACCATCCCTTCTTGCTGCGAGTTGGGTTTATATAGCCGCCGCGCTTGCACGCCGCGCTGGTGGGCTCTTACCCCGCCGTTTCACCTTTGCCGCCGAAGCGGCAGTTTGCTTTCTGTTACACTGTCCCTTGGGTCGCCCCAGCCATCCGTTAGATGGAACTCCGTCTTATTACAGCTCGGACTTTCCTCTTTTGCCTACGCAAAAGCAATCACTTGCCATACCTTGGGCGCGATTATAGCTTTTTCGGGTTTAAGGATAGCTTGGACTAGATTTTACGATTTTTAATACTCGTATATCAAAGTTCATAAGCACGCAAATTTAACGATCTCGCGTCAAATTTGCGTTTTTCATAGACGAGATTAAGCCTTCTTTAAAAACTCCGTCTTTAGCACGATGACGCCCATTTTATCGATCTTGCCTTCGATCTCTTTGTCGTCGTCCGTGAGCTTGATGTTTTTTACCATGGTTCCGCGCTTTAGCGTCGCGCCAGCGCCTTTTACTTTTAGGTCTTTGATAAGAGTTACGTTATCTCCCGCGTTTAGTTCGGTTCCGTTTGCGTCTTTTGGCATATTTTCTCCTTTAAATTTAGCGCCAATTTTACTAAAAAATCATCAAAAAATAAAGCCCGGCGCGCTAAATTTAAACACGGATAGTAAATTTTGCCCTCATAATTGCGAGCGGCTCAAAAATCCATCGCAAGCTAAAATAATAACGTAAAGCTAAATTTAACTCCGCGCATCAGGCTAAGCCGCGATCTCTATCTGCCCTCTTTTTTATTTAAATTTGCCAAGCCAAATTAGCCTCGCGCGCCTTTTGCGCAGGTTACGTTAAACGCAAATTCCCGCCCGCTTACCTACTCTCCCGCATCGCGAAGACGCCGCCTTCGTTCGTTACGTCAAATTTTTGCTTTGCTATCTCGTCAAAACTCTTGCCGTTTACTTTTACCTTGCCTGGCATCGCGCTTTTATCGCCTACATTCATCTTAAATTTGCCTCCTACTAAAAGCAGCTTTACTCGGATGCCGTTTTTGGGTAAATATTTACCGTCTTTTTTATCAAAAAGCGCGCTAAAAGGCAGGCCGCGCGCCGTCTCGCCGGGGCCTGGCAACCCAAAATCGCCCGCAAACGCGCAAACGACCGCAAGCGTAAAAATCAAAATTTTCTTCATCGCTCATCCTCGTTTAAATTTTATGCGATACAAAACTCAGCGCCGTAAAAGGCTTTAAGCCTCGATAAATTCGTCGTTATTTATCGCGCGCAAGTTGCAAACATCGCCTAATTTCGCCATAATCTCGCGCGTAGCCTCCGTAAAAGGCTCGCAGCCAAAGTGCGGCACGACGCAAAAATCAACCAAATTTAACCCCGTAAAATCGCTCATTTTTGCGTTATTTTCATCCATCAGCGTAGCATATCTCGTATCTGGTGCGGCCACGATCGCTCCTGCTGACTCGCCGACGTAAATTTTACCCGCTTTGACCGCGTCTTTTATAGCTTGGGCGGCGCGCGATTTTCGCAGCTCGTTAAGCAGATAAAACGTATTTCCGCCGCTAACGTAAATGACGTCGCACCGACTAATAGCGGCTAAAATTTCATCGCCGTAAAAAGGTTCATCCTGCTCTGATACTAGCGCCGCCGAATTCTGGGCGCAAGAGACGTCAAGGCGTATTAGCTTCGCGCCTAATTTTTCCAAAATCTCCGCCGCTTCGCCGACGTAGAAATTTACCTCTTCAAATTTCGCCGCGGTATCTATGAAAACGACGTTTTTGCCGCTAAATTTTACCCGTTCGTTAATCCTAGCCGCAACCTGCGCAAAGTAAGAACAAAGAAAAATATTCGCCATTTTTAATCCTTTTAAAATATAAATTCGCAAATCCATTATATCTAAACTTGCCTAAAAACGCTCGTATTTCGCATCGTCCGCGTCTTACTCTATGGTTAAATTTAGCGGATTTAAGATACGGGTCTGGGTGCAAAAATTGCGATAAATTAGACTCAAATTTAAGCTTAAAACGACTCAGACCAGACAGAGGCGAGAGGGCGGACTAGCCGTCCACCACCAAAGCCTGGCCGGTGGCGACGTATAGCGGAAAAGACGAGCCGCCCTACTCAAAGATATTTTTGTGCAAAATTTCTTCTAACACCACCGTTGCGTAGCTCCCTTTTTGCAGCGTGAAATTTATCGTAAAGTGCGCTTTTTCCTCGTTGTATTTGTAGCCGGCATCCTCCAAATAGCACCACGCAAAGCGCCTAGATCCCGTCATTTTAGCTTTATATTCATTTGCCTGCGCGAAAATTTGATCCTCTACTGCCTTCGCCGCGCCCTGCGCCTCATACGCCTTCGCGCCCGCTATCAGCCCGCAGCTAGTGATATCTCTAGCGTCAAAGCGCGCGCCCTCCGCATCCAAATCCTCGCACAAAAAGCACTTGCCGTGCGGGTAGTGTCCCAAAACTTCGCCCCCTATCAGCTTAAAAAATCTCTTTTGCGATTTTAAATTTTTCAAAATCGCGCCGCCCAGATACGGGTAAATTTGAGCTAGCTCAGAAAGGCTAAAATCCTGCGCAAACCTAGAAATCTCCACGCGTTTGCTAAGCCAGCGGTTAAAAAGATCGCTTTGATATGCCGAGATCAAAAAGTCGTTTAGCTTTGGATTTTTACTCTTTTTGCCGTTTACGGTGCCTGATTTTAGTAGCTCCAGCCCGCTTTGCGCGTTGTCGCCGTATTTACCGAAACGCTGATAACCAAAGTAGTTGGCATACCCCGCCTCGTCAATGTTTCGCACGGCTTGTTCCAGCTTTGCCGCTTCGCTAGGCATCACTTTTTTTAGGCGGATGAAAAAGCTGTTGCCTTTTAGGTGCCCGATGCGAAGCTTATTATCATGCGCGGCGAGGCTTAAAATTTTCATCTTTTCGTGGCTGAAATTTGCTAGCATAGCCTCAAATTTACGCGGCATCGAGATAAACTGCGTCGTCATACCCTGCTTGTCTTTTAGTCCCGCATAGCCAAAATCCCGCATTTTTACGCCGCTTATTTCGCTAAGCGCATGCAAGGCCTCCTGCGTCGTCATATCTTTTTTGCAAATTTCGATTATCAGGTGCTCGCCCTGCCCGCTAAATGCGTAAAGCGGGATCTCGCGCACCACGAAATCGTCCGAATTTTTACTAAAATACGCGTTAATGGGCGCGTGAGTGAGCGCGTAAAGGGGCTTAAAAATGGTGGTTTCTTGCATTGCTTTTAAATTTTCCTTTCGTGATTTTGGCAAAAATCGTGATCTTGGTGCGGGTTTTGCGAGCTAGGCTTAAGATTTTGGCGCGGTTTTTCGGACTAAACGTAAATAAAATCTCGTATTCCTCACCGCTATTTAGCTCGCGTTTGCTTAGCCGCTTGCTAAATTTCGCCCCGCACCGACTCTGCGCGCAAAGCTTGGCCAGATCTGCGCCAAGCCCGTCTGAAACGTCTATGGCGGCGTTTATCTTATCCGCTGCGGCGTAGAAAAATTTATCTTTTAAAACAGGTCTTTTAAAGCGCGAATTTGACGCAACTCGCCCGCCGTTTAAAAGCGTTCTAAGCCCTTTTAAACTGCCTCCAAGCTCGCCCGTAAAAGCAACCAGATCGCCCTTTTTCGCTCCGCTTCGTAAAACCGCCTTGCCGCAAAGCCGCGAGATAACGGTAACGCTAAGTAAAATTTTATCGCTGCCGATCGTGTCGCCGCCGATGATAGTCACGCCGTACTCGTCGCAAACGTCCGCAAATCCCTTGCGTAGCGCCGAGATCTGCGCCGCGCTCGTGTTTTTGGGTAGCCCAAGTCCCAAAAGCGCAAATTTAGGCTCGGCGTTCATCGCGACGGCGTCGGAGAGATTTACCAGCATCGCCTTTCGCGCGATCTCCTCCATACTAAGCCAGCCTGCTAGAAAGTGCGTCCCCTCGCAAAAAAGGTCCTTGCTATACACCCATCGGCCGCGCTCATGCGCAACGACGGCACCGTCGTCGCCGATAAATGAGTTGCTAAATTTATCGATTATTAGGCGTTCTTTATCCATTTTGCGATTTTATAAAATTCGGGCTAAAAAGGCGCTTGAAAAACGAATTTATTTAGGCGGCTCGGCAAATTTAGCCGCTTTTAAATTTGCCGAGTTTGAAAATCTATCCGAAAATCTCAAATTTGTTAAATAGCTCCGGTTCGTCTTTTACTATGCCGCGCTTAACGAGATCTGCCACGACATCGCGGTCGCAGTCGGTTTGCAGCGGCCAGCCGCGCGTATAGCCCTCGGCCTCGCCTTTTACGGTGGCATCGATGCAGACCGCACCCTCAAGCACGTAGATATCGCGCAAGGCGTCGATGTTATTTGTCACGCGCCAAAGCAGCATGTATGGGTTTTCCAGACGGTTTTCGGGACCGACGAAAACGAGTAGTTTAAAGTGCTCTTTAAATTCCAAAAGCTCTTCAAAAACCTCTTTTACGAGGCGGTTTTTATCAAATTTGACGACGCAAATCGGAGTTTTGGTATTTGTTTTAAACTGCACTAGCTGCGTTAAATTTGGCTCTATTTCTTTAAATTTAGCCAGCAGCACGGCGTCGTCCAAAAGCACTGGCGCGGGTGCTGAAAAATCCTGCGTCGCGTCGATTCCTAGCTTACCGCCGAAGCACGAGTTTGGGCTCGCATGATCGAGCTGATCGCACACGCCCTCGCTGATTAGCAGACTTTTATCGCCGAAACGGTTTAAAATATGCTCCGTAAGCGCGTCATAATCGCTCAAATCAGGCGCATCCTCACCTACAAAAACCGCGTGTTTTACAAAGCTCATCTGCCC
>CAUQCZ010000089.1:0-5349 GCA_963516335.1 uncultured Campylobacter sp.
GGCTACTATCTATACCGCTCAAATCCAAACGAAAATAACGGCAAAATGAAGGTCGTAGCCGACATAAAAGACCGCTTTGCCAGCCACTATGTGGACGCAAATTTAGCCCCAGAGACGACATACTCGTATGAGATGCGGACGTATAACGAGAGCAAGCAAGTCTCAGGTCAAGGTATCATTGTTAGCGCGACAACCAAGCCTCTTATGGACTCGGTGCCTTTCGTTAGAGCGCTTACGAATTTACCCGAGCGCGTGAAACTCATCTGGAGACCGCATCCTGATCTTCGCACGGCGTCTTACGTCATCGAAAAAGCAGATATAAATAAAGAAAACTGGAGGCAAATCGCCGAGGTAAAAGGCAGACTAAACGCCGAATATATCGATGACGACGTGAAGTCTGGCAAAAGCTACAAATATAGAGTTTTTGTAAAAACCACTAGCGGCACGATCTCAAAACCTAGCGAGATCGTAGACTCTACGACGAAGCAGCTACCAAACGAGGTCGTAAACGCCCAAGCTACCCAAAACGCGCCTAAAAAGATTATTTTGACGTGGGACAGCGTAGCTAGCGACGACTTTGCCTACTATAAAATTTACAGCGCGTCAAGCAAATTTATGCCCTACACCTATCTCGTTAAAACCACGTCAAATAGCTACGAGGATCTCATAAACGAAAATGGCGCGACTAGATACTATAAAATCACCATCGTCGATAAAGACGGCCTAGAGTCTAAAAAGCCTAGCGAGCCTATCATCGGCATGACGCTGGGAGCTATCGACGCACCGGTCGTGTCATCTATCGTGGCCGACAGTACGGCGGTTAAGCTCACGTGGAACGCCTCTGATAAGGCTAGAAGCTTTACCGTTATAAGAGACGGCGGCGGAAGCGAGCAGAAATTTACAAATATAACTAGCAATGAATTTGTCGATAACGGCGTTGCTTACGGGCAAAAATACAGCTATAAAGTGATCGCCGTAGATGAATACGGCATAAGCTCCGACGCTTCTGCAAAAGCCGAGATAACCGTCGAATAATGCCCAATTTTATAGCTAAAAATGTAAATTTTACGCCAAAAGATTGCGGCGAGATAAGCTTTTTGTGGGAGGCTCGCGGCAGGCAAGGCGTTAGCCTTATTTATACCAAAAGCTCTAGCGAGGAGTTTTTTATCACGCTAAAAAAGCGCAAAAATGACTGGGTGGTAAAGGGCGAAAAGCTAACGAAGCCTGCCAAAATAGGGCTTTTGCAAAATGCTTTGGTTAAATTTAAAGAGCTTTACTGCGATCAAATTTTAAGCGAAGCCATCGCGGTAAAAAACACGCGCCTCACGCAAAAAGACTCGGCGATCTTTAGCGTAGGCGAGCTGCTTGAGAATTTAAATCAGAGCGAATTTGAGAGCAAATTTATCGAGATCGGATTTGGTTCTGGCAGGCACTTGATATTTCAGGCGGAAAATAACCCAAACACGCTAGTTATCGGCATCGAGGTCTATAAACCCTCGCTTGAGCAGGTCGCAAAGCTGGCTAAAGCTAAAAATCTAAACAACGTCATGCTCGTAAACTGCGACGTGAGATTGCTTTTGTCGCTTATCGAGTCAAATTTTATCGATAAAATTTTCCTTCATTTTCCGGTGCCTTGGGATGACGCTCCTCATAGGCGCGTGGCGTCGGCTAAATTTGCTTTAGAGTGCGAGCGAACGCTAAAAGCGGGCGGCAAATTTGAGCTAAGAACCGATAGCCGCGAGTATGCGGACTTTACTTTGGCTCAAATTTTAGATCTAAGCGATGCTGACGTGCAAATTTACAAAAACCGCGACCTAAAAGTAAGCAGCAAATATGAAGACCGCTGGAAAAGGCATCAAAAGGATATTTACGACGTTATCTTTACCTGCAAAAAGCAAAGCGAACCAAGAGCCAGCCAGGGCGAGCTAAAATTTAAAAACGGCTACGATACGAGCAAGATTTTGGCTAAATTTAGTAACCAAACGATAAAAGAGGATGATTTTTTCTTGCATTTGGAGGAAAAATACGAAAAAGAGGGCGGCGAAATTTTAATTCGCGCGGCGTTTGGCGCATTTAACGCGCCCGAGCATTGCTATGTTTTGCTCGGCGAAAAAGGCGCGGAATATTTTATAAAAAAGCCGCTCGTTACGGCTGAAAATTTAAAGGCGCATCTTGCGTTTAAGGAGTATTTAGCGGATGCAAAAAATAATTAGCGCAAGCGGACTATGCCTAGGGTATGAGAACGGGCAAAATCTAATAACTGACGCTAAATTTGACATTTACTCCGATGATTTCGTTTTTATCACGGGGCAAAGCGGTAGCGGTAAATCTACGCTTTTAAAGTCTTTTTATGGCCAAATGAAGCCAAGTGCGGGTTCTTTGAGCGTTTGTTTGACGGATATGACGGATATAACTCAGCAAAATTTAGACAAACTAAGGCAACGAATCGGCGTGGTTTTTCAAAATTATCGCTTGATAAGCGAGTGGAATATCGAAAAAAACGTGATGTTGCCGCTGATGATAAAAGGTCTAAGCGCAAGCGTCTGTAAAAATCAGGCGACTAAGCTTTTAAAGCATGTAAATTTGCTCCACAGAGCCGATAAATTTCCAAACGAGCTAAGCGGCGGAGAACAGCAACGGGCTGCGATGGCTAGGGCTTTGGCGCATAATCCCAATTTACTGCTTTGCGACGAGCCGACGGGCAGCTTAGATGAATACTCAAGCGACGTTATTTGGGGACTTTTGCGATCGGCAAAAGAGTATCTTGGTACTTGTATCGTCGTAGTTACGCACCACATACCTGTCTCGCTAAGAGTGCCTTATAGACATCTGGTTATAGAAAACGGACGCATATATGAAATCCTTTAAAAATCACCTTAGCGTTATTATCCCGCTCGTAGCCTTGCTTGCGGGTATAGAGTTTATCTTGTCGGCAAATCGCGTCCTTAGCGAATACGAAAATATGATGAACAAAGACTATACCATCATCATCGTGAGTCAAAATGAACTAAACGCTACCGACGTAAAGCCGCTGGTTTATACGTTTGAATCGCTCGAGCCACTTATCTCAAAATCAGTATTAGAAAAGCTATCAAAGGATATCTCGGCTAAAAATATTGCCGTTTTGCAAGAAGCTTTGCCTAAATTTTACTCGCTTAGGCTAAATGCCTTCCCGAGTACGCAATACATGAGCGAAATCAAAGATAAAATCGCGAAAATCGCGGGCGTGAGCAGGGTAGAGACCTTTTCTAAAACGCACGATAAGGTCTATAAAATTTTACAGCTCGTTAAAAATATTTCGGCGATATTTTCCTGCCGCATCGGCCTTATCGGACTTATGCTTATCTTAAAGCAGATGCGAATTTGGCTTTACGAGCATAAGGAGCGTATAGAGATCATGACGCTACTTGGCGCTCCGTCGTGGCTAAAATCGGGCGCGCTATATAAAACCGCGCTGTTTGATTCGTTTATCGCAACGGTTTTTACGGTTGTTTTTTACGCGTTTTTACCTGATTTTCAGCCCGTAAAAGACGCTGCGAGCGGGTTAAATATAAATTTCCCCGCAATCGATGCGTTTTATGACGGAGCGATGCTGCTTTTTGTCTCTTTGACGCTTAGTTTTCTAGCCGTTTATACCGTTATGCGAAAGAGTAGAGCAGGTATATGAGAGTCGCCTTGCTTTTGCTAGCGGCTTTTTGCGCGCTTTTGGCTAATACTAACGAAAAAATCAGAAACCAAACGACTTATCTTGAGTCCTCAAAAGACCTTGAAAAACAGCTGAATAAAAAATTAGACGACCTAGCCGGCGACATCATAGGCGGCGAAAAAAGCGTTAAACAAACCGATGATAAGATGAAAGAGCTCATCATGCAAATAGCGCAGCTGGAAAATAGCGCTAAAAGCGCGGGCAACGAGCTTGATGAGCTGGTAAATCAAAATAAAAATTTAACCCAAAGTCAAAAAGATATCCAAAAAAGTATCGTGCGTATCATATCAGACGAGTTTTCGTTTGATCTTATAATGCCTAAAGAATACGCCGAGGGCGAAGATAGCATCATCGCTACGGAGATACTAAGTAAGTTAAATTCGGTGCTAAAAGATGATTTTAACGCGCTTGCCAAGCAGTATGAAAGTACGCAAAATTTGATAAAAACGCAAAACGATAAGATAGAGGGCATAAAATCTAATTTAAAAAATTTTAAATTCAAGCAAGCCGAACTCGTTTCCATGCAGGATAAGCAGATGAAAACGCTGGCAAATTTAAAGCGTGATAAAGAAATTTATCAAAAGCAGCTCTCGCGCCTGCAAGCACAACAAGACGAGATCAGAAAGACGCTAGAAGAGCTAAAAATCGTCGCAAAAAGAGAGAGCGAAGAGGCTAAAAAAGCTCTAGCCGCGCAAAAAGCGGCCGAAGCCAAAGCTCAAAAAAATAAGAATAATAAAAAAGGCGAGGCCGGCGTGAGCGCGTCTGAGGGCGACGTAAAGCAGTTTGGCTCGAGCTATCAAACTAGCCTCGTGAAAAAATATAGCGGAGAAAAAACGATCGCGCCGCTTGAGAGCTTTACCGTTAAGCAAAAATTCGGCAACTATGTAGACCCTATCTATAACATCAAAATTTTTAACGAATCGGTCGTGCTAAGCGCAAATTCGCCGGATGCGAAAGTAAAAAGCGTATTTAACGGTAAAGTGGTCTTTGCCAAAGAAACCGCGATGTTAGATAAAGTCGTAATCATAGAAAATCCAAACGGCATCCACACGATCTACGCGCACCTTAGCCAGATCGCCCCTACCGTAAAAGTGGGCGCTAAAGTGCAAAAAGGCTACGTCATCGGCCGCGTTCAGCGAGACCTCACCTTTGAAGTTACGCAAAAAAACTATCATATAGATCCGCTTGAGATAATCGGCTTAAAATAGCCGTTTTTCGGGCGGATTAGCAAAATTTAAAGCAAATTTAGTTAAAATCGCAAAATTTTAAGGAGATGAAAAATGGAGAAAAAGAAGCGAATTTTAGTTAAATTTTCGGGCGAGGCATTAGCCGGAGATAGCGGCTTTGGTATAGATAACGCGGTGCTTAAATTTATCGCAAAACAGATAAAAGAGCTGGTAGAAAACGGTATCCAAGTGGGTATCGTTATCGGCGGAGGCAACATCATACGCGGAGTTAGCGCCGCTAGAGACGGCATCATAAAGCGCACTAGCGGCGATCACATGGGCATGCTAGCTACCGTGATAAACTCTATTGCTATGAGAGAGGCGCTAGAGAGCGTAGGCCTAGACGTACGCGTACAAAGCGCGATAAAGATGGAGGCTATCTGTGAGACTTTTATCGTAGGACGCGCAAATAGGCAC
>CAUQCZ010000090.1:0-5340 GCA_963516335.1 uncultured Campylobacter sp.
CTCTACTATCTTTTCGGCTGGTAGTGTGTCGATCACGTCTTTTAGCATGTGATCCGGCATCTCGATGGCTACGTCGCCCAGCATCTCGGGATCTAACTTTTCTAGATACTCGGCAAAAAGCTCCTCGTCGTGCTTTTTTAGCGTTTTTAGGTGGTGGGCTAGATCAGCCGCGCTTAGCTCCTCGTCGATCGTCTCGTTTAGGTGCGAGTCAAGCAGCTCTTTGGCTTCGTTTAATTGCTCGTTTTCTTCCATTATCTACTCTTTTTGTCGCTTGACTCGGCGGTTTTATCTTTTGGTTTGGCCTTTTTATCGGCGGTCTGTTTTTGTTTTTTGGACTTATCTTTGCTAGCGTTTACGTCCTTTTTCTTTTTGGACTCGCTTTTTGACTTCTCTTTTTTCTTGTCGTTTGATTTTGATTTTTCTTTGTCTTTTGCGTTTTTGCTAGATTTTTTAGAGTCCGTCTTTTTATTTTTTTCTTTTTGGGCAGCCGAACCAGACTCTGTTTTCGCCGCTTTAGTCGCTGCTAAATTTACGGCTTGGCTTGCGTTTACGTCCGCTTTGCCTGTTAAATTTTGCTCGGATTTTACCGTCAAATTCGTATCAACCGGGCCGGTTTTGGTTAAATTTACATCCTTTTCATCTTGGGATTTAACTTCGCTCGTTAAATTTACGTCGGTTTTTGCGGTCAAATTTAGCTCCGCTTTCGTCGCGTTATTTTCCTCTGCGCCGATTTTTAACTCGCTTGTTAAATTTTCATCCGGCTTCGTCTCGTTAGCTTCGGTCTTTTCGGTTATATTCGCATCTTTATCAACGCTTGCCGCTTTTTCGTCTGCCACCGTTAGGTTTTCGTCGGTTTTTGGCGTAAATTTAACCTCGCTCAGCTCCGATACGGCGCCGAATTTCTCCTCTTTTTCCGGGATTTCGTCATTAGTGGCGGCATCTTTGATCCTTGTTTCAAACTGCTTTATGTATTTTTGAAATTTAGCGTTTTCCGTCTGGGCAAAGATATTTTTAGCCACCTTTATCTCGTTTTCGGGATTTATCGCATTGCCGTTTTTATAGACGCCAAAATGTAGGTGCGAGCCCGTACTCATGCCGGTACTGCCTACGTAAGCGATGAGTTGCCCCTGCTTTACTTTTACGCCGCTTTGTATGCCCTTAGCAAAACCGCTAGAATGCGCATACAGCGTCTCGTAGCCGCCGACGTGCCCGACGATGACGACCTTGCCGTAGCCGCTTTTGGTTCCGACGAATTTAACCGTTCCGTCGCCGGCCGCCTTTATCGGAGTGCCTTTGGGAGCGCCGTAATCCACGCCCAGATGCGCTTTATAACGCTTTAGTATCGGATGATAGCGCTTTGGCGTAAAAGGCGAAGTGATGCGGGCATTTGCTATCGGCCTGGTTAGCAAAAATCTATCGTTTTTCTTACCGCTTTTGTCGTAGTATTTGTTTTCGAATTTATACGTGACGTATTTTTTATCGCCGATTTGTATCGACGCCCAGTGTATTTCCGGTACGCCAAACGTTCGTCCGAGCCTAGTTTTTTGCGTGTATTCCATCGCGAGCCTGTCGCCTTTTTTTAGCTTTTTAAACTCGCTTTCCGGCACTTCGCTCTTCATCGCCAGATAAAATCCGTGCGCCAAAGCTGCGCTGCCCGTAGCATCTTGGATATCTTGCGACGGCGAAACCGTAATAGGCATACTAAGCACGCGTCTATGCGTCTGATACGAGATCGAGGAAAGCTGAAAATTATACTTTCCGTCGTTATCTTTATAAATTTGCGCTTGGAGTTCTTCGTTTACGGGGATTAGCACCTGGCTTATCCCGCCTTTTTCGTCTCTTAAAATTTGATACGAGACGCCCGCTTTTATCTCGCTTACAAACTCCTTATCGTCCGAATCCATATCGTAATAAAGAGAAAGCGGGATGGAGTTTTTTTCTAAAAACGTTAAAAACGTATCTCCGTTAGGCCAGCTAAGCTCCTGAACGGTAGGTTGAGCAGGCTCTACGGCGAATAAATTTACCGTCAGCAGTAAAGCTAATGAAAATTTCCTCATAAATTCCCTTGATTTAAAAGCCGTATTTTACTCGAAAATTACTTACATTTTGCAAAACTAAGGCGCTTTAAGCTATAATGAGCGGCAAAATTCTACATTTTTAGGAGATAGGTTTTGAAAAAATTTCTTTTACTTTTAGCGGCGGCTTGCCTTGGCTTTGCGGCCGAGTTTTCGATGAGGGAGTACAAAACCCCGCTAATAAGCGTGGATGAGGGCGTAGGCACGATTATAGACGGCTCGGATATCGTCGTAGGCAGTAGCGGCGTCGTGATGCATAAATTTGAAGGCTCTCAAAGCTCGATCATCGCTCGCGCCGTAGTCACGCAAAAAAGCGGCGGGTTTGCTAAGGTCAGATTTGAGGTATTTGACGCGCTAGCGCAAAAGGCCCTACCTCTGCCGGGAATTTTACCTAAAAGCGGCGACGAGCTAATCCTAAACTACCTCTACGACCGCTCGCTCATAGTCGTGCCAAACAAAGAAATTTACGCCGAAGTAATAAACGCGTTTAAAGACATTACCTTTATCCACCCCGATATCGTGGGCTCATACCTAAGCTACGAGTATAAGCCAAATCCTAGCCGCGACGACTTTCGCAAAATGTGCTCGCAAAGCGCTGCCGGGCTTATTTTCATCGCTATGAACAACGAAGCACTTTTTGCCGACTGCCAGAGTTTTGAGCCGCTAAAACGCTTTCAAAGCGGCGCGGTCAAATACTACCAGCTACCTTTCTACACTCGCGTCAAGGACATCGATACGGTTTTTTGGAAATGGGGCTCGGAGCAAATCAGCGACTTTGACCGCCACTACAAAGCTCTTTTGAAAGAGAAATGATGCACGAAAAACACGCTAAATTTTTTGTAAATTTACTAGGCGCCGATAACGCCTATTTTGACGACGCGCACAGGATTGCCTACTGCTACGACGCGACTAGAAAGCGCCATTTGCCTGACGGCGTGCTTTTTCCTAGAGACGAGCGCGACGTTAGCGAGATTTTAAAATACTGCAACGAAAATAAAATCGTAATCGTGCCTAGGGGTGCGGGTAGCGGCTTTACGGGAGGGGCGCTAGCTCACGAGGGCGGCGTCGTGCTTGCATTTGAAAAGCACATGAACAAAATCCTAGAAATCGACATGCAAAACATGGTTGCCGTCGTGCAACCGGGCTGTATAAATATAAATTTACAGCGCGAAGCCGAGAAGCTAGGCCTTTTCTACCCGCCAGATCCAGCCAGCCAGGAGTACTCGACGCTAGGCGGCAACGTCAGCGAAAACGCCGGCGGCATGCGCGCGGCAAAATACGGCATCACCAAAGACTACGTCATGGCGCTGCGAGCTGTGCTACCTAACGGCGAAGTGATCCGCGCAGGCAAACGCACGATAAAAGACGTCGCCGGATACAATATAGCGGGCATCCTCATCGCCAGCGAGGGCACGCTAGCAGTAATAACCGAGATCACGCTAAAACTCATCGCAAAGCCTAAATTTAGAAAAACGGCGATGGGAATTTTCCCTAGCGTAAACGCTGCGATGAACGCCGTTTATAAGACGATGGCAGCAGGCGTGACGCCCGTAGCCATGGAGTTTTTAGACGCGCTTTGCGTGCGCGCGGTCGAGACTAAATTTAACAAAGGCCTACCGCAAGATGCGGGCGCCTTGCTCATCACCGACGTCGACGGCGACATTTTAGACGGCCTAGAGCAGGATCTCGCCACGATAGAGCGAGTGTTTAGAGAAAACGGCGCTAGCGAATTTAGACGCGCCAAAGACGAGAGCGAGCGAAACGACATCTGGTTTGCCCGCCGCAACTGCTCGCAGGCGATAAATATCTACGGAAATTTAAAACTAAACGAAGACATCACGGTGCCGCGCTCAAAACTACCAGAGTTGCTAGAGCGTATCGGCGGCGTCGCTGAAAAATACGGCGTGCAGGTGCCGTGTTTCGGCCACACGGGCGATGGCAACGTACACACCAACGTCATGGTCGTAGATAGAGCCGATCCTGCGCAGGTAGAGAGCGGCCACAAGGCGATCGAGGAAATTTTTAAGATCGCAGTGAAGCTTGGCGGTACGCTCAGCGGCGAGCACGGCATCGGCATCAGCAAGGCCGAGTTTATGCCGCTTGCCTTTACAGATGCTGAGATGGAGCTTTTTAGGAGTATCAAAAAGGCGTTTGACCCGAACAATATCCTAAACCCGTTTAAGATGGGACTGTAAATTTGGCGCAAGGCGTAGCTGATTTTGCCGTATTTATGATCTACGTTGCGGTAGGTGTCGGCGTCCTTGCCCCGCTTTTTATAAAAAATAAATCATATAAAACCGTCGATCGCGGAGCTCTGCTTATCTCCCCCAATCCGCTTTTAAAACTACCGATATTTATAATGTGCCTAGGCTTTGGCGTTATGGGACTATTTGACGAAGGGTCGCATTTAGAAAAATATAACGGCAAACCCATACCTTGTTTTTATCACGATGACATAGTTTGCTCGCAAGAAGCCAAAGCGCAAGGCATAAATATAAGATGCTTTGAAAAAGGCGACCCTAGATGCATTGACGGATATCTACAAAGAAACAAATTTCAAATAGCGCTTGGCAACGTCGTAGCCGTTTGCTCCATATTTTTAGCGTTTGCAATACTGATGCAAAAGGGCATCAGGATAGAAAAAGACGGTATCACCAAAGAGTGGGAGGTTTTGCCGTTTAGACACGTCGAAAAGATAAAATTTGACGAGATGACTTACGGTATCGGGTTTGCAAGGGGCGTAAAATTCATCAAAATAAGAGGCGAAAATAGCAAAAGAGGTTTTGGCGCCGGGTTTTTGTATGCGCGCAAAGACGTAGATTTTTTAGAAACTTTTATATTTAAAAAACTAGCCGAAATCTCGGAAGCTAAAGACGCCGAGCGCCAAGCCCAAATTTAAATTTATCGTTGTAAAATACATAAATTTAAGGCGAAGAGATGATTTTTTTATATTTTGTATTTGTCGCGAATATCTTACTACTAGCGCTTGCTATTTTAAAAGACGTGCTATTTAAAAGCAGAGCATCTTATAAAACTACGGAAAACGGTGCATGGCTCGTACGCCCTAGCCCAGCGGGCAAATTTCTATTTGTAATTCTTTTTCTATCTTGGGGATCGATGATAGCGTTTGACGAACCTTGGATAAAAACTAGCAAAAGCGAGGGTAAAGTTAGGTGTTACGACGCGAGCAATCCTTTGTGCGTAGACGGCTTTTTGCGCAGGACGGACGGAGAAACGGCGCTCGTGATAGCGATCGGCTTTGCGG
>CAUQCZ010000091.1:0-5334 GCA_963516335.1 uncultured Campylobacter sp.
ATTTGTAAAAGATGATTTTGATGATGGAAGACACTATTTTGAAGTAAAATTTTACACATCTTTTTGATATCGTTTTTTTGTAGGCATAGGATAAATTTAGCCTCCAGATCGCCGTAGAACGCGACCGAACCGATATTAAATTTACCCTCTTGGCGGCTAAAACGCTCTATGGCGGTGCTTATTTTCGTAACCGTAGAACCGGACATTGAGGCTAAAGTGTCCGTTACTGTCGCTAAAAGGCTTGGTAAGGCGTTTATGATATCTTTGGTAAGATTTTTGGGTCTTTCTTCTCCAAAGCCGCCTCCGCCCGCGATAGTACCGTCGTCTTCGTAAAATTCGCCAAGGCTCTTATAAACCAAGATGCCGTAGTCCTCAAGGTCGTTTTTTAGGACTTGGGACGTGCTGGCTAGTTTTAAGCCGCATACGACGATAGCGGCTCCATACTCGGCGCAGACGGTAGAGAGCTTGGCTAAAAAAGATACTCCGTGGATATTTATCGAGCTTGATTTACTCATATCAAAGACAAAAAATTTAAAGCCTATTTTTAATGAATTATTAAACGTCTTTTGGTCGAAATTATTTATGAAAGCCGAGTCGATAAAGCCCTCTAGCTCGTATATGACGACATTTTCTTTGAGCGTGGTTTTTATGTCTTTTTTACTTGATTTTATCTGCGTGAGATAGACCGAGTACTCAAAGTCTTTATGAACGCTTTTAAATTCTTTTAGATCCTTAGCTATCGTCGGGATATAGCCGGTACCCGAGAGCTTAAGGGCGATTTGGCGTTTTTGGTCGGCATCGTCGTTAAAAACTACGATGCGTCTATTTGCGTATTCGGGTTTAAACTCTCCCCAAAATAGCGCCGCTACGTTTGCGGTCTCGAAAAAAGATAAATTCGTCATGCCCTTTGACATTCTTTTAAGTGCTTTAAATTTAACTTCGTTATAGTCGCAAAAGCCTACGCTAGCGCCGTTAAATGCGGCTAGCTTTAAAATGGCTTCAAGGATTAGATTAAAACCGATTTTATTAAAATAAACGGCATTTTTAAGGGATATTAAGATGTAGCGAGGGGATTTTTGGCGAATAGAATTTATATTTTTTTCGCTGATTTCATACTTAGATACGTCTCCGTCAAGAAAGCCCAGAGGATAAAAAATGGCCGTATCGTCTTTAAATTTTAATCTCATAAAACGCCTAGAAATTTCCCGATTTATAGCAGGGCTTAAATTTGCCCGCAGATCTCGCAAAATAAAATATATTTAAATTTTATTATTTTATCCTTTTTATCCATAATTTTAGTTTAAAATATCGCATTCGCATAAAAACCGACCGGAGCATTTAAGTTAATATTTTGCTTATTTTAGATAAAATCAGGAAAAATTTTTAATTTTAAGGAAATAAAATGTCAAGAGTATGCGCAATAACAGGCAAAGGTCCGATGGTAGGCAACAACGTTAGCCACGCCAAAAACAGAACTAAAAGAAGGTTTTTACCAAACCTACGAACTATCCGCGTAACGCTAGAGGACGGCACTACGAGAAAGATCAAAGTAGCTGCTTCTACGCTAAGAACTATGAGAAAACAGTCACGCTAAATTTACCGCAAATTTGAGGAGTTGTCTTTGTTTAAAAAGATTTTAAAATTCCTCAACTGGTCGAGTTCTGCCAAACCTCAAATCAATCTCAATACCGAACTTTACGAACAACTTCGCCCGTTTCGCCTACCGCTCATCTTAGTCGTTTTGATGATGACGATCGGCGCTATGGGTTATGTCGCGATTGACGGCTTTAGCCTATCTGACGCGATATATCAGGCGGGTATGACTTTTACGACCGTCGGATTTACAGAGGTTGCGCCCATTTCCCCGGCTGGACGGCTTTTTACCATTACGTTTATTTTACTCGGTTTTGCCGTTTTTACGTTTTCTACGGGTTTGATGCTCGAGGTTTTAAAAAAGGGCGCTCTCGTAGCGATCATAAAGGAGAGACGAATGCTATATAAGATCGCAAGGTTAAAAAACCACTTTGTTATCTGCTATCACAACCAATACACATTAGAGCTAAGCCGAGAATTTAGAGAAAATCACATCCCCTTCGTCGTCATAGACCCGCGCGAAGATCTACCGGAAATCGCAGAAAGAAATAAGTATCCATACTACATCGTCTCTCAACCCCACACGCAAACCGCGCTTTTAAAGACGCATTTTTCAAGCGCAAAAGGTATGATCACGCTAAGCTCTAATATCGCTGACAATATCGCGCTTATCGCGACCGTAAGGCTTTTTGAAAAAGAGATCGGACGTAAAAAGCCCTATTTTATAATGACGAACTCCGATAATCAAGACGATACCGAACGCCTAAAAAAGCTCGGTGCAAATAGCGTCGTGAGCCCGTCAAAGCTAGTCGCCCAGCGCCTTAGCGCCATGAGCGTGCGACCCGATATGGAAAATTTGCTCGAGCAGTTTTTGTATAAACAAGACTCGCCGATCGATATCGAGGAGATTTTGGTACCCGACTACTCATGGGTGCGCTTTAAACGCCTAAAAGAAACAAATTTACGAAACATAACAAACGCCGACGTCGTAGGTATCAAAGACGTGAATAACAAATTTATCCCGATGCCAAAGGGCGATACGCTAATCGGTACGGGTACGAAGCTACTAGTCATCGGCACTGGCGAGTCGATACGCCTAACCAAACGAGTCATAAAAAGCAGACATAAGCCAGAAGAGCTAAAATACGTCTAAAATTTGAGACGATTTATGCGTATTTTAATTTTGCCTTTGCCTAGATAGCCGTAAATTTAACGCTAAAATCAGGGATTAAATCGCTCTTTTGGGTTTAAATAGCGTAAAAATTTAAGCTATTTAGAGAAGGAGCTAGACTGCCGTAAATTTTTAGGGAATGCTCCGAATTTGACGCTTTTTTAACCCTCTCTTAAAATAACATTCGCTAAAATTAAATCAAACTTTAATTAAAGGAGCAAAGATGTTTCACGAGGATAGAGAGCTTATAACTAAGCTAAAAGGTACAAACGCGCACTTTACATCGCTTTTTGATAAGCACAACGACCTGGACGAAAAGATCGCCGAAATGCAAAAAGGCAACTTCTACAACGATGCCGAAGTAGATGCTTTAAAGCGCGAGAAACTCAGACTAAAAGACGAAATCTACGCATTTTTAGCCGAATATAAAAAGGAAAATAATCTTTGACTTGTCCGCGGCGGACGATTTTCTCCGCCGTTTTCTGCCTCAAATTCTCTCAAATTTTCATCTTTGATTAGCTACAAATTGCGTTAAATTTAATTCAAAACCAAGCCGTAAAACATTAAATTTTGTTTTTCAAATTTAGATGCTACTACATCGAAATCTTTTTGAGTGCCCAAAAAACCGCCATTCCTACGCATAAAATAATAACCGCCCAAATATAATCCATCTTATTTTTTTGCCTATTTTTGCCGAAGCTTAATTTGTTTTTCGTTTATTATAACACAAACTTACGGCTTTTCGGAAAGGCCGTGATTTAAGATAAAATTCGCTAAAATTTATAAAACGTTAAAAAGGATTGAAAATGGATGAGACAAAGAGCGTTTTTATCAACCGAGAGCTTAGCTGGTTGCGTTTTAACTCGCGCGTTTTAGCCCAGTGCGAAAAGGCGTTACCGCCGCTTGAAAAGCTAAAATTTATCGCGATTTATATGACGAATTTGGATGAATTTTACATGATCCGCATCGCGGGGCTAAAGCAGCTTTTTGCCGCTGGAGTTGCTGCTAGCGGTAGCGACGGCATGAGCCCGCTCGATCAGCTAAGAGAGATTAGAAAATACATCAAAGACGAGCTATCTATCGTAGAAAGGCACTACAAAGACGCGCTAAAAGAACTCGCGCAAAACGGGCTTTTTATGAAAAATTACGACGAAATTTCGCCCGAGCTTCGCGCCAAATGCGATGAGTATTTTTTCTCAAACATCCTGCCCGTCATCGTGCCTATCGCGGTTGATGCCACGCATCCGTATCCTCATCTAAACAACCTTAGCTTTAGCCTAGCCGTCAAGCTTGCCGATGCAGATAGTCCAGAGATCATAAAATTTGGCATGATACGTATCTCGCGCGTTTTGCCGAGATTTTTTCAGGCTAGCGATAACGTCTACGTGCCGATAGAAACGATCGTACACCGCCACGCGGAGGAGATTTTTCCGGGTTACAAGCTACTTAGCTCGGCGGCGTTTAGGGTTACCAGGAACGCCGATATCGTCATCGAGGAAGAAGAGGCGGACGACTTTATGATGATCCTCGAGCAGGGGCTAAAGCTACGCCGAAAAGGCGCCTTTGTCCGCATGCAGATACAAAAGGACGCCGACGCCGAGATAGTCGAGTTTCTAAACTCGCACATGAAGATTTTTTATAAGGATATCTACGAGTACACCGTCCCGCTCACGCTAAATTCGCTTTGGCAAATCGTGGGAAATAAAGAATTCTCGCACCTCTGCCTACCGCCTTACGCGCCAAAGACTCTGCCGCCTTTTAGCACTCATCTCTCGATGTTTGACGTCATCGATAAAGAAGACGTGCTAGTCGTGCATCCCTACGAGAGCTTTGATCCGGTAGTACAGTTTATTAGGGAGGCGAGCAAGGATCCGCGCGTGATTTCGATCCGCATGACGCTCTACCGCGTCGATAAAAACTCGCCTATCATCCAGGCTCTCATCGACGCCGCAAACGACGGTAAGCAAGTAACCGTGATGGTCGAGCTAAAGGCAAGGTTCGACGAGGAAAATAACTTGCACTGGGCAAAGGCGCTAGAGGACGCCGGCGCGCACGTGATATACGGCATCACGGGCTTTAAGGTGCACGCAAAAGTGAGCCAAGTCATCCGTCAAGAGGGTGGCAAGCTCAAATTTTACATGCATCTATCCACCGGCAACTATAATGGCGGCTCAGCGAAAATTTACACCGACGTGAGCTATTTTACGAGCAGGGCGGAGTTTGCGAGCGATACGACGACGTTTTTTCATATACTTTCGGGCTTTTCTAAAAACCGCCGCTTGCAGACGCTTTCTATGTCGCCGATGCAAATAAAAGAGCGCGTGCTGGATATGATAAAGGCCGAGACTGCACACGGCGAGCAGGGCAGGATCGTGGCCAAGATGAACGCGCTAGTAGATAGCGACATCATAGACGCGCTGGTAAAGGCTAGTAGTGCGGGCGTAAAGATCGACCTCATCGTGCGCGGCATCTGCTGCGTGCGCCCTGGCGTGAAAGGCCTAAGCGAAAATATCCGCGTGAGATCGCTCATCGGCAAATACCTTGAGCATGCAAGGATATTTTATTTTAGG